>CAZIHJ010000117.1:3733-8614 GCA_964538485.1 uncultured Chitinophagales bacterium
GATTGATTCATTGACGGTTGGTTTTGGCTGTCTTTTGGGATGCTGCAAAGATTGCGAGCAGTTCATTCGCCTCCTCAAGGAGGGGTTGAACGTCTTTGGCATTCATGATTTCTGTTTCAGTGAGCAATTCGAGCCAGAAGACAGTCTCATCAGCTTCTTCGACTACTATTCCTACTTTTGAAATAAACTCAGCTTTTGAGCGGGCACGGCACACGGCCCGATAGTTTGCCGCAACGGATGTACTTGACCTGAGTAGTTGTTTCCCGATGACCCTGGCTTCTTCGGTTCGTGGTAGCGAACGAAAGATCTTGACGATCTGGACTGCAAAGGCCTTCGTCCGCGCCTTGTATATTTCCGCCTGGTTCATCTTTAGTCGTCAATGTATCAATCGTCAATCAATCATCTTGCTAATCTTATCCCTTCAAACTCATCGCCTTTGTTCCATTCCGGTGGTTTATCGGCGTTGGCAATCATGAGGCCGACAAGGTAATTCAGCTGTACATCCTCCACAGCACCTGAGAGATCCCAATTCGGACTCAACTCATCGCTTGGTTGGTGGTAGTGCAGCTTGGTATACTCTGCATCCATCTTCCTTCCAAAGTCGGCCGGCTTGCCGATGTAATCGAGTCCCGCTTTAAGGAACATGCACGGCACTCCGATCTTCGCAAAGTTGAACTGGTCCGAACGGTAGAAGGAACCTTTCTCCGGGAACTGGTCGGGCTTTACTTCGCGTCCCTGCATCTTCGCTGCTGCAAGCAACACATTGTCCATGCCGGATTTTCCCATGCCGATCATGATGATGTCACGTGTACGACCGAAGATGGGGAGTCCATCGATGTTGATGTTGGCCGCAATCTTCGCCGGAGGGAAGGTGGGATTCTCGGAGTAGAACTGTGAGCCGATCAGTCCCTGTTCCTCCGCTGCGACGGTCATAAACACAATGGTGCGTCGCGGTGCCGATTGTAATGATGTGAATGCACAGGCCGCATTAAGCAGTGCACTGACGCCGGTCCCATTGTCCATTGCGCCGTTGTATATCGAGTCACCATTCACTGCACGACCGATACCAAAGTGGTCGTGGTGAGCAGTGTATACGACGGCTTCATCCTTGAGTGTGGGGTCGGAGCCGGGAAGCACTCCGATGACATTGGCGGTCTCGACTTCTCTCATGCTCGTGGAAAGTGTTAAGGTGGCCTTGACGCCAAGTGCAACAGGTGTGAAGTCACGCGACTGCGCCGCAGCGTTCAGGGCATCGTATTTCTTTCCGGCGAGTGCGAGTATCCGCTCTGTTGTCTCAAATGTCGCCCAACCCTTGAGCGGAACTCTGGGTATGCCGGGCTTTGCCGCAAGTTCGAACCGGTCGCCCAACCAGGAATTCTGTACGACATTCCATCCATAACCGGCCGACTCGTCCGTGTGAATAATGATTGCACCGATTGCTCCCTTGTTCGCTGCAATCTCGTATTTATATGTCCACCGGCCATAATACGTGCGCGCTTTGCCACCGAAGAATTTCGCATCATCACCGGCCGGATCGTTGTTGAGCATCAACAGTACCTTGCCACGAACATCCACATTTTTGTAGTCATCCCATTGCTGTTCCGGTGCCACGATGCCGTACCCGACGAACACTAGCTCGGCGTTCTCCACCGTGGTTGTTGCTTCTTGTGTGCCGGTGAATGCGACATACTCGTTGCCGAATGTGAATGCCGCCGATCCGCTTGAGCCGCTCACTGCCAGTTTCGACGACGGATCAGTCTTCATCCCTTTGATAATAACAGGTTGAAAGTACGTTCCGTTATTGCCCCCGGGCTTCAAGCCAAGCAGCTCCATCTGGCCCGCAATGTATGTCTGCGTGAGTTTATCGCCACGTGTGCCGGGCCCGCGACCCTCCAACAGATCATCAGAAAGAAAACGGATGTGGCTCATCAAGCTTGTCGTTGTAACGACGCTCATCGCCTTGTGTTGGTCGCTCGAGATGGCCTCTTGAGCATATAAGCCGATGGGAAGAATCATCATCAACAGAAACATTGTCAAACGCATGGTGACCTCGGATGTGTGTTGGATGAATATTATACGTTCCGCCAATCGATAAACAGCTTTCGCGAAGCGGGCTGGCAGGTTGGACAGAAGAATACGTCGTGCCCGCGCACGCCTTCCCTGCGAATGGTGGTTCGGCAACGCGGGCACGGTTCGCCCTTGCGCCATCGCACTTTCATATGTTCACGAACTTTGACATGAATCGGTTGTCCGGCGCTCTCAACATTCTTGATCCCCCATTCCATCACGGACTGAATGGAAGAAAACAGTTGCACCAGGTCATCATGTGAGAGTTTTGCCACGAAAGTCTTGGGGTGAATCTTCGCATCGAAGAGAATTTCGTCTGCATACGCATTGCCGATGCTGCTCATAATGGTGTGGTCGTTGATGAATACACGTACCTGTTTGCGTGAGTGTTTCTTCGCCAGTGCAATGAATCGTTCAATCGTGAAGTCTGATGAGGTTATCGGTATCCCTTGTGTAGAGTATTTCGGGATGTCATCATATTCCCCTGTTCGTACCACATAGATCTTGGCCATTTTCTGTTCATCGGACACATTGAGAGCCGTGCCATCGTCAAGAGCCAGCGAGATGCAGAGATATCCTTCGGACTTCTCTCCCACATGCTGATGCTGGAGCTTCCCCATCAGCATCAGGTTCATGACAACGTCAACCGAACCGGAAAGCCCGAACCGAATGAATGGTCCCCGCAAGTCTATGTCTTCTATCTTCCTCCCGTCAAGAATCGCATTGATCGATCCCTCAATGGCCACGCGAAGGACGACAGGTTGCTTGATGGCAATGTCCCGGACGATGCGACCCACAACCGTTCCGCGGAGATACTTCTGCATGTAGACAAGGTCGGGCAGCTCGGGCATGATCAAAACCCTGAAGGGTTCTCAATGTCCATCTCTGACTTCAACGCGGTGTTTGCGTAGATGATCGTCTTGCGATTCTCGGGTATCTGTACGGCCCAATCTCCCTTGGAGTTGCGAACCACAGTGCCGAAGAGTTTGCGCAGTTTGAGCTGCGAGAATTTCTCCCAGAACACCCAACCGAAATACGCATGTCCGGCATCAATGAAAAACGCCGGTACCCGCTCTCCGGGCTGGAGTGTGACATTCCGGACAACGGTCGGGACATATCCCTGGGCCTTCAACACGTCGATAAATTCCAAGGAAACGTCGCGTGATTCCCAGAGAAGTTCGTGCTTTGCCCGTTTGACAACGCGGCCCTCAACGATATCGTTCAGCACTTCTCGGAGTTGTGCCTGGAGCGGTGTATCAGGCATTGTCTCCCCGGATAATATTACAACGAACAGGGAATGGGTGTGCCGATGTCGATCCCGTCTCTCGTCACGTCCGCGCGATAGACGAGGAATTCAACGCCCGCGCTTTGTGCTGCGAGCATTGCTTTCATGAAATTCCGGTCGACTTGCTCGGCCGGCTTGAATACGTCGCAATCCCCCCGCTGGACAAAGAAAAACGCTGTTGCCTGGTGGTCTTGTTTTGCAATCTCGGCAAGCTGTCGGATCGATTTTTCGGCGCGTTCGTTCACCACTTCAGGAAACAGGGCGACACCTTTCTCCGCCCACGTGACGGTGAAAAGGTTCACAAATCCATTTTTTTCCATTCCGTATAGTATAAGATCGATCTTGCCGCGGATGCCATAATGCGCCTCACGTTGGGACTCATAAAACATTGAGAGCGAAGGAACGGCTTTCGATTCAATCGCTTGAAGAGCGATCTTTCTCCCGAGGATGGGATTGATGTTCACCCAGTGATCGTTAATGTTGATCAGTTCCCACGTCAGCGCGTGGCGGCGACTATCGTCCTGACTGTCGGAGAGTACTACAGGGCGTCCGGGCTCGTAGCAACTCGTCATGGTGGTGGAGTTGGGACAATGCGCAGTCACCACGGATCCATCTTCCAGACGCACATCGACGAGAAAGCGCCGGTAGCGCTTGATCAATGTACCATACAGAAGTGGCAGCGTGAATTTCATGCGGACAGCAGTGGGGTGAGCGTGGCGTTCATTGTAAAAAATATACCCAGCGGCGCGGTGAGATGCAAGGTATTTGCTTATCGTCGGCACAATGCTATCTTCTTTTCAACGTCAAGAACGACTCTCATGATGCCGGTATCCGTATTCCGTTTCGCCCGGAGGTTCACATCTCCACCTACTTCACCCTTGATTACTATCGCAAGGCACCTGCCTGCTTGTCTTTCATGATATGGAATAGTCGCATCACGCTCAGTCTCACATTCAGGTGGTAGCTGCATGTCCGACAAGACCGTCGGTTTTGTGTATGATGACAGGTTCCTCGACCACATAACACCATACGGTCACCCGGAACGTGCCGACCGACTCAGATCAATCACGAAACACCTCCGTACAACAAAACTCTGGGATCAACTCGTGCACATTGCTTCCCCGGAAGCAACCATTGATCAGCTTCTTGCGGTGCATTCACGTGCACATTTGGAGCAAGTCCTGCGGGTGAGTGAGAGAGGAGGAGGATTATTGGACGAGGGAGACACGTATACGGTTGCGTCGTCATTCAAGGTGGCGAGTCTTGCAGCGGGCGCCGTCATAACAGCAATTGATTCGGTCATGGAAAGGAAAGTCGCTTCGGCGTTCTGCGCAGTGAGGCCACCGGGCCATCATGCCGAGCACGATCGGCCAATGGGATTCTGTCTTTTCAACAACATAGCGGTTGGCGCGCGCCATGCGCAGAAGAAGCACGGCATCAAGCGCGTTGCCATTCTTGATTGGGATGTGCACCACGGGAACGGGACACAACATATCTTTGAAGACGACCCGACGGTGTTCTATATCAGC
>CAZIHJ010000118.1:0-4541 GCA_964538485.1 uncultured Chitinophagales bacterium
ATTTACAGTCCGAGCCGACCGTTGATGCTGATGGCGCGGGTGGTGTTGTCATAGCGTGGACGGATGAAAGAACCGGTGATGCTGATGTGTTCATGCAACGACTCGATGAGTCTGGGTCTGCGTTGTGGATGACAAATGGGGTTGGCGTGGTCACGCTTCCTGAGCCACACAATCTAGCGACAATTATCACCGACGGGGACCGCGGGGCAATCGTTGCATGGGATGATTGGAGGAGTACAGACCAGCAGATCTATGCACAGCATCTGGATTCGACCGGGGCACAGCTATGGGGAACAAACGGCAGGTATATCAGTGACCTTGTTGGGAATCAACTGAAAACCACGATGATCACCGACGGACAAGGCGGCGCCATATTCGCGTATCAGGATAACTTCCTCGGAGATGGCATTGATATTTATGCCGAACGAATCGATGGAAACGGAACCGCGGTGTGGGATTCCAATGGCGTATTGGTGACGCCATTTGATCCGAACCAAACCGGGTTGAACATGATCGCTGATGGTGAAGGAGGGGTGATTATTGCCTGGGCTGATGTTCGTAATGTGCCCGGTTGGGATGTCTACGCGCAACGGCTGGATTCTTCCGGAGTGTGCTTATGGGATTCGTCGGGCGTGCCAGTGGCCACTGCTGCGAATTTCCAGGCCTTCAATCTCATGGTCAGTGATGATAATGGCGGGGCCATTGTCGTCTGGCAGGACAACAGGAACGGCATTGATGAGGATATTTATTCCCATCGGCTTGCCGCGAATGGTGTTGCGCCCAACGAGACAACCATCCCGGTGACGACAAGCTGGAATCTGATCTCCGTGCCTCGCATACCGGACGATTTATCGGTGGAGTCTTTATTTCCGGATGCAACAGCGGGCTCTGTTCATTCCTTCGACAATGGGTATCTGCAGGCAGACACTCTCAAAACCGGGATCGGCTACTGGGCACGCTTTGGTGCAGCGGGCAATATCACCATTGAAGGCGTTGCTCTTGACAGCATTTCGATCTCTGTTTCGAATGCACATTCCTGGGTCCTGGTTGGTTCCTTGAGCGTACCGGTGGCGGCGAACGCATTGATGTCCGTTCCGGATGGAGCAATAGTGCCCGGCACGCTGTACGGGTACAATGGTTCAAGATATTTTCACGCAGATATGATACACCCAGGGCGAGCGTACTGGGTGTTTGTCAATCAGCCCTGCGTGCTGAGAATACACGTTCCATAGAGTTCACACTTTCACATCTACAGGATCTGCGATGATGGGTCGGCTATGTCTAGCACTTTTGGTTTTCATCCTCCACTCCGATGCATTTGCGCAAACCGGCTCTGTCACCGGAATAGTCCGCGATGCTTCGACGGGAGAAGAACTTATCGGCGTCAACGTTCAGATCGTTGGAACGACACAAGGGGTCAACACAAACCTTGACGGAGAGTACTCGCTGAAGAATGTTCCCGCCGGATTATTCGACCTCCGATTTTCCTACGTCGGATATGCGTCGAGTCTGGTGACAGGCATCAAGGTGAAAACTGGTGAGCCGACGAGACTTGACATCAATATGACATCCGAGGCGGTGAGCACCGAGGAAGTAGTTGTTACCGCCGAACGCCAACTCTCAACGGAGAGCGCAATGCTTGCGCAACGAAAGAAGGCCTCCACCATTGGAGATGCGGTGAGTATAGAACAGGTGAAGCGCAGTCCGGATGCCACATCAGGAGACGCCCTGAAACGCGTCACCGGCGTGACAATCTTCGATAATAAATTTGTGTACGTCCGGGGGGTCACCGATCGCTACAACGGCGCAACGCTTAATGGTGTCGTCGTCACAAGTACCGACACCGATGTGGACAAGAAGAGTTTTGCGTTCGATATGATCCCCGCCAACCTCCTGGAAAACATGACAGTGACAAAAACCGCCACCCCGGATTTGCCCGGTGACTTTACCGGTGGGCTCGTGCAGATTGTCACTCTGGATTTCCCTCAAACAAAAACGCTCAAGCTCACCCTGTCCACGGCATCAAATAGCATCACGACATTGGGCACGATACGGAAGTCGCAGGGAGCGGCTCAGGACTGGGCTGGGTTCGATAACGGATACAGGGATTTCCCGGGTAACGATGTCGATGCCACCTATGACCTGCCAAGAACTCTTCCCAACAATTGGCAGCAACGCAGCGAGCGGGCGCCACTCAACGGCAGTATGAACCTTTCGTACGGTGACCGTTTTGATACAGGGGATGAGAGCCAGATGGGCTTTATTGCAGGCGTGTCATATCGGAACGGCTATCAAAGAACAGAGACCGGGGGATATTACGAAATCTTCGAAGACTCACCGATCTTCGATGGGGAAGGAACGCGGGACGCGTACACGGTGCTGATGGGAGGACTGGTGAATATGAGTTATCAGTTTTCACGATTCCACAAACTCTCAATCAATAACAACTTCAATCAGAGTGGTGAAGACAAGGTCACGCGCATCGAGTATCAGGACGAGAACGAAGAACTCAACATTGCCGAACTCATTGAATGGGATCAACGCTCGAGCTATGTCACCCAGGTTTCCGGTTCACACAACCTTGTCGATCTGGATGGATTGGAAATCCAATGGCGCGGCTCGTACTCTTCATCGATCTCACGCGAACCGGACAGAAAGGAATCGGTGTATGCCAAGCCCTTGCGCGCACCAGCGGGCTTCAGATATTCATTCGAAAGTGCGCGCAGGTCTTGGTCAAACCTCAGTGAGTATTCCCGCGGCTTCGGGATTGATTTCACTCTCTCCCCGTATCCTTCTGCGCAGCTCAAATTCGGCGGACTTGCTGAAGGGAAGAGCAGGAACTTTGATATCCGGTTTTTCCAGGTGGACTCCCGGAATGTGCAGGACGGAAACATTCTGTTTCTCCCACGGGACAGTATTTTTGCCCCGGAAAATTTCGCCGCGGGGAAGTTCTTCTTTCTTGAAAACTCAAGCCCGCGCGATGTGTATTCCGGCACTCAGAGTCTGTATGCGGCCTATGTATCGATTGACCAACGGTTTTCGTTATTCGATGAGAACTTCAGACTTGTGGGAGGGGCCCGCGTGGAGAACTCGGAACATCTTGTCAACACGCTCAGTCCATTTGCGACAAACGAACCCTTTGTCGCGCGCGTGAAGAATATAGATGTGTTGCCGTCGGTGAACTTTACCTATCTCATCAATGACATGATGAATTTCCGGCTGGCGTACAGTCAATCTGTGAACAGGCCTGAGTTCAGGGAACTTTCAGCTTTTTATTTCTACGATTTCAACATTTTTGAGGGGACCTACGGCAACCCTCTTCTGGCGAGAGCCCTCTCGCGTAACTACGACGTACGCTTCGAGATATTCCCGGACCTTGGCGAGGTGTTTGCCCTGAGTTACTTCCACAAGTCCATTACCAATGCCATTGAACAGCGCATTGTTCGCTCATCCAATCCCGAGCGTACATGGTTTAATTCTCCGCGCGGAAGGAACCGCGGCTGGGAAATTGAGATGCGCAAGTCCCTCTCGTTCCTCGGAGAGTACTTTCACAACTTCGTCATCATGGCCAACTATACAAAAGTCTATTCCGATATTGACTATCAAGTGATCTTCAATGTGTTTGACCCGAATAATCCGGGCCAGGTTATCGGCATTGACTCTCTCTATCTTCAACGGGAAATGCAAGGGCAATCCCCCTATACCATCAATGTGTCGCTTGGCTTTACAGAACCCAATTTCGGCACGACCATCAGTCTTCTCTATAACGAGTTTGGTGAGAGGGTTGATGCAATCGGCGACGAACGGGAATTTGACATCCTTGAAGAGCCGCGCGGAGTGATCGATCTCTCCGTTACCCAACCGATCATGGGTGGATTGGAGCTGAAATTCTCCGTCAAGGAATTGAATGCGAAGAAGCGGGAGTTCAAGACGCGTGAGGGGAAACCGTACAGGTCGATATTTACGGGCCGGACGTACTCCCTCCAGGCGTCATTCAATTTCTGAGATTTAACACTGGCTTCACATTGGCGTAACATATGAAGTGTATATTTGCAGCGCTTTACAGGGCGTGGGCTCCGGGTTCACTCTTCATCTGATCATTCGACTCTGAAATTTCAAATAATCAACGGCGGTGTTGACGCACTGCTCTTGTCAAACCTCAATCGAGAACTTGGTGATCGCCGCAGTGGAATGCCCTCGTGTTTTCAGACTTCCGGCAAGGGTGACATTGCGATTGGTGTTCTCATGTGGAAAGGAGGTATGTACAGACAATAACAATAGTTGTCACGGAAGTTCACAATGGAATTCCCTGACCAATACACCTTCTCAGTTGAGTAACTCGCGATACGATTGTTCATCTCACCAATTTGCCAGGAGTTCATAATGAAAAGATTGTTTTCCATGCTTGCTCTTGCATCCATCCTGTTCGGGATTGAAGCAAAGGCAGACGTCACGCAGATCCTCGGCCCGGGTTTGGGTACCGGAAGGACTGTGTTCTTTCAAAGCGGCAACCGTACGCTGCATGATGATACCGTGTACAC
>CAZIHJ010000118.1:4641-8596 GCA_964538485.1 uncultured Chitinophagales bacterium
GGACTGTGTTCTTTCAAAGCGGCAACCGTACGCTGCATGATGATACCGTGTACACTTTGACGGGATTGTATTTTGTTGCGACCGGATTCAGGCTTACCATCGAACCCGGAACAGTCATTATGGGTGATACTGCAGCGACGTTGATCATCCAGCCCGGAGCCAAAATTATTGCAAACGGAACAGCTTCAAAACCGATCGTCTTTACAAGTCGCAAAGCTCCCGGCTCACGCAGCCCCGGTGATTGGGGTGGCGTCATTATTCTTGGTAGTGCGCCAACCAATCAGGTCAATCCGGTTATCGAAGGTGGAATCATCCCCGGTACATACGGCGGTGCTGTCGCAGATGATAGCAGCGGGGTTTTCAGATACGTACGCATTGAGTATCCCGGATATCGTTTTCAGGCAGACAATGAAGTGAATGGGTTGACGATGGGTGGTGTCGGCTCACGAACTGTCATCGAGAACATTCAGGTAAGCTATTCGTTCGACGATTCATACGAGTGGTTCGGCGGAACTGTCAACGCAAAGAACCTGGTCGCTTTTGGCGGCACGGATGATGAGTTCGACAGCGATTTCGGCTGGCAGGGCAATGTGCAATTTGCATTCGGTCTCAAGGATCGTCTCAACTGGGACCCGACAGGCCAGACAAACGGCTTTGAGTCTGACAATGAAGGCGCTGCTTCGTGGGACAATCCGCGAACATATCCGAAGTTTTCCAACGTGACACTCGTCGGCCCTGTTCGCCAGGATGCAGATACGACGGTTCCTGTTGGAAGCGAGACCCGTCATCAATATGTTGTTGTTGCCCGTCGCGGAACCGAGCTGTCTATCTACAATTCTGTGTTGATGGGGTACCTCGGCGGTTATTCTTTGCGTGACGTTCCTTCCTTGACAGCGGCAAATGGCGATACGTTGCAGGCGCGCAACATCAGTCTGCAGGCATATCCCGGAATAACATATCCCGTTGTGCATCAGTCAGGTACACTTGCAGGATTTTCTGCGAGTACGTGGTTCAATACACCGGCATATGGCAACCTCGGGGGTACCGCTGCCCGGCTTCCGAGTTCGATGGGACTGACGGACATGAGCGATCTCAATAACCCCAACCCGGTTCCTTCACTCGCATCGGAACCAGCCACAGCCGGGACAGATTTTACAAACCCCGTTTTGAGTGGCGGCTTCTTTACACCGGTTTCGTACCGAGGTGCGTTCGATCCTTCCCTACCCCTGGATCAGCAATGGACCGCGGGGTGGACCAACTTCAATCCGCAAAACACGCAATACTACCAATCAAATGTCGGCTGGAACCTGATTTCCGTGGCACGCAACACAGCTCCGGTTACCGATCCTGCTGTTCTCTTTCCGGATGCGGTTGGTGGGAGCGTGAATGGAACATTACCGACAATATACACTCCCGCAACGGCACTCACCGTTGGAGAAGGATACTGGGCGTTCTACACGGCGCGTCTCTCTGATTCGTATGTTGGCTCCAATGTCCCAACCGCATCAGTCGTTGTGCCAACGGGAAATCGTTGGGTATTGGTTGGATCCAAATCCTCCGCAGTTCCTGTTGCCAGCCTGACTTCCGATGTGCCGGGAAGTATTGTCGCAGTGTGGGGTTGGAATGGCAGTACATACGTTTCTCCTTCGCAGATCGAACCCGGAAAGGCATACTGGGTGTTTGTGAATGCTGCTTGCACCCTGACGATTAACTAACCGTGAACTACACTTTTTTTTGGGGAAAGACGATGATGAAGAGAGTCTTAAATCTTACGTGCACAGTGATTCTGGGGGTGCTGCTCGTGCAGACGGCTCACAGTCAAGTGCAGTTCCAGGTACCTGTAACTGTTACCAACGGCGCAACGACACAACCGCTGGTGGTCGGTATTAGCGGGGATGGTGTGGGTGGCATTCAGGATAACACTATTGGTGCAGACACGGACACGTCCTTCGGAATTTATCGCGAAGAACTTGCTCCTCCCGCTCCTCCCGCGCCATTTGCGTTCGACGCTCGCATCGTGACGATTCCGGGTCGGGTATCGACGTTCCCGACAGGTCTCGGCAGCGGTGTATTCAGCGATTTCCGCGGGTGGGACAATGTGTTGCAGGTTGATACATTCAAAATCACCATTGCCGGTGATGATGTTGATCTTGCCGCCACCACGATTTCCTGGCCCAGCGGGCTTGGTGCATATGCCTCCTCATGGACGATCAAGCAGCAGGGTGGACTCGGTGAATGGGGACCGATTGACATGATTGCGAATACCAATGCGGTTATTCCCGCAGCGGTAGTGGACAGAAATATACTCATTATCAAGGTGGGAGCGGGTGTTGCTGGACCTGTGTTTGCAATGAATCCTACGGGCTTAAACTTCGGAGCGGTCAACGTGGGAAGCTCATCTGCCATCCAATCAGTTACCGTATCAAACCCCAGCACGACAAACTCATTGTCCGTTGCGGCGACTCCTGATGCGGATTACTCCATTGTTCCACCGAACGCGGTGGTTGCGGCAGGAGACTCACAGGTGTTTGATATTACATTCACACCGACAGCTCCCGGTCCCGGCGGCAACATTGAGTTCACGCACAATGCTCTTGGTGGTGCGGACACACTGTTCGTGACCTCATTCGGTGCGGATACCTCCAAGTTCCTCACGCTTTCACCGGATACAATTGCAGCGAAGGATCCGGTAAAGTTGAAGTTCTTTAAATCAAACAAGCGCGGTAAGGGATTGTACCCGAACTGGGCAAACCTGCTTGAGGAAGTCGTTGTCCAGGGCGGATTCCAGCCGGGAACGTCGGAGGGAGATAGCGCCGGAGGTATGGTTGTTGGCGTATCGTTGATGGACATGACGGCCCCTGGGAAGTTCAAGCCGAACAAGGTGTATGCGGCATCCCACGGTTGGGTTCGCAACACAAAGTGGGATTTCAAAAAGAACATTGGCAAGGGCTACAACGACCTTCAGAAGACGATGGAAGACAAAACCGGAAGCCATGTTGCCCTTGGCACGGTCCGTGGATTCGACCTGCTCGCAAGCGGTAAGCCGTTCGTGAAGCAGTTGAAAAAACTCCAGCCGAAGAAGCAGGCAAACAAACTCTACGCAGAAGTTGTGGCGTTGAAATTCAACATCGCTGCAAGCCAGCTTGGAAAAACGCCGGTTGGATTCGGCGAGTTGCTTTTCGATGTGGATGGCAACCTGTTTGATGAGACGGAAGTGAAGGAGATTGCCGCGGAAGCAGATACGATGTTGACCAACTATCAAACAGTGTCCCAGGCCGATTTCGACAGTTTGTATAGCGCAGTGTATCGCATCAACCGGGCATTTCTTGGAGCGATCGATACCATCACATTCGAGACCGGCGGAAAGCTGTTTGTGAAGGGCGTCGTGAATGCGACATCTTTCCTCAAAGCTCCAATTCCGTTTGTACCGACGATGGTCGTTGCAACAACCGATCAGACAGAAGAGGATGCTGATTTTGAGGATGGTGAATACGACGATGAAGACGGATTGATGCCGGCTGCAGCGAAGTTGTATCAGAACTACCCGAATCCATTCAACCCATCCACCACCATTTCCTTCCGCTTGCGTGATGCGAGCACGGTAAATATCTCTGTGTTCAACATGCTTGGCCAGCAAATTGGCACACTCGTGGAAGGCGAAGAGTTTGATGGAGGCTTTAATACAGTGGAGTTCTCCGCAAGCGAGCTTTCGTCCGGCGTGTACTTCTACCGTATTGATGTCCAGGACATTGAAACTGGTGAACGATCTGTCGAAGCCCGGAAGATGATGTTGTTGAAGTAGTTCTTGTCGTTCTCCTCCTCCCCATCAACGGAGGAGGAGAACAGAGTAATCTCAATTTTCATCCACAGACAATACCAAAGGAAACACTATGAAGAAGGTTCTCTCTCTTGCTGCGTTGACCGTTCTCGTGTCAGCAATGGCATTTGCACAGGG
>CAZIHJ010000119.1:0-1863 GCA_964538485.1 uncultured Chitinophagales bacterium
CAAACGCGACGGGGCTTCCGGCTCTCCGCCGGAAGCCCCATCCTGCGATCCCCCCATCGCGTCAATGTGACTATCTCATCAGTATCATCTTCTTCGTCTGAACATTTCCCCCGGCATTCAGCCGGTAGAGGTACACTCCAGATGCAAGCGACGAGGCATCGAACGAAACCGTGTGCCGGCCGGCATCTTGCACTCCGTCGACGAGTACGGCAACTTCCCGTCCCAACAGATCGAACACCTTGAGCGTCACCCGATTGCTTACTGCTTGTTGATAATTGATAATTGTCCCGGGGTTGAACGGATTTGGATAATTCTGGGACAGGTTGAATCCCGAAGGAAGAGCATCCTTGTCTCCGGTCTTTACGTCGGTCACGATAATGATTGCACCGGTGAAGTAGTTTCCAATGAAACTCTTCGAGGAAACTTCCACCCACTGGTTTGACGAGTCATACCCCCACGAATACCGCGCACCCCAGTAGTCCTGCGACGGATCGGTGATGAGCCACCAGAAACTCGTCGCGGCCAGATCGCCGAGATTGATCTGACATTCGAATTCAAGATTGCCACCCGGATTCTGCGTGCGGAATTCCCGACCGCCGCTGTTCTCCACGCCGGCAAGAAAGACAGAAGAGTTTGCTGCCAGGCCCGGATTGGTCAATGGTCTGGCATTGTTCAGCCACCAGCAATATGACGAGTCCATGTTCTCCCAGTGGATGTCCATGTTCCCCACCTTGATCCGGAATCCATTTCCACCCGAATTTCTCAGATAAAGAAACTCCCACTCACTCGCGCTGCCCAGCGTGTCAACCCCGTGTCCGCTGAGATAACGGAGAGTTTTGTCCAGGGGGAGAGTTGCACCGATGCTATCGGCGATATGGATTGCGTTTGCCAACGGTACGGGAGCAAAACTCATGAATGTAAGGTTCACACCGGTCAAATTCGCATTGTTGACAACGACAGAATCACCAAACGCAACAACATCACCATCTTCCGGACTGATATTGCCGTCACCGTTGACGTCCTTTGCTGCAACAGGATAATACGTGCCGTTTGGAACATGGGGCAGGACATATCCCCCGGAACCATCTGCGATTACTCCCGAGATCGGGGTCGGGTCGCTATTATTGACCGAGTTTGTCGAGAGAATGACCAACGCATGCGCCGGTGAAACGCCCGACGATCCACTGAGCACATTCCCGCTCACGGAGTAGGAAGGAAATGATGAACCCGTGGTGAACATGAAGCCGACCGGTGTTTGCAGTGCTGCTCCGCCCTCGGCACGCGCATAGTAGACACAGACGAGATAGACAGTCGCTGGCGACAACACGACATCGAATGTCACCGTCCTGCGATCCACGCTGTAGTATCGGGCGGTGGAATTCTCAATGTTCGTGAATATGCCGGCATTGGGTCCGAGTTGATATGTTGTGTCCAACGCGGCGCTGAATGTCAGGCTGACGGATGTTGTTAAAGGAATGTTCGTACTGTTGTTTGCCGGAGTAAACGACCCGACCGTCAATTGTGCCACGGCGAGTGAAGAGCACGCCAGCATGAGAAATACGTAGATGTATCTCATAGAGACTCCTTGTCTGAAATGAATAACGGTATGGAAAGAAGAACGGTGTGAAAGAAAACGTGCCCAATATGACGCAAGAAGTCAGCCAATGTCGGTGTGGAAAAGAGAGAGAAAAAATGCGTGTCCTATTGTGTGATGAGTGGACATCCGGCGATGTGTTGAGTAACTCAACGGCTCTTATCAGTAAGAACTGCTTTCATGTGGAGGTAATTTGTCCTGCTCTTCCGGTAAGAAAGAAGAGGACTGCGAAGTCTTGAATCGCGCCCTTCTGTCTCGTACCCCGCCGG
>CAZIHJ010000119.1:1963-8497 GCA_964538485.1 uncultured Chitinophagales bacterium
TGAATCGCATCCTCCGATCTCCTTTTCTCATATTAGTTCTTTCAATTGTAAGAATGAACTGTCGTTAATCTTCCTTACCGTGCGCGCAGTTTTGCGAGGCGTTTCCACCGTTGTTCCAAGCAGGTTGGCGAGATGCCGATGTTCCCCCGGCGCGCACCCCCTGAGGCATCGTTGCCCCACTCGGCGTTCGTAGCGTTCTTATTTCTGACAATTCCGTCTTGATTCGAGCCTCCGCTTTGCTCATTTGACTGTAAAACGCATGGTTGCAATGCTCACTCAACTGGCACACCCTGTGCGAGATGATGTACGCCAAATGATTGAAGCAAACAATTTCCCTCCTGTAGCCGGTTTCATGCAACGTTACAGGGCATCGCTCTGTTCTATCGATGCCCTTTTAGCATTCGTCTACATTTCTGATTTAGCGCTTCAACCACGCAACGGGTATGAACAGCACGCCCGTGCGTGACCACCAAACACTAAGAGAAAGGAAACCCAGCATGCACGAGGAACTAACAATCCGGAGAACCCGTGGCCGAGGGTTCCATGCTGCCCGCCTGCAGAGGATCGCTCTCGCTCTGGGAGTCATTCTGCTAACGTCCACAGCTGCAGCACAGTGGGATACGCAAAGTCCCCGCCCCACACATCTCGATGTGCGGGGAGTCGGCGCACCGACAACGGATCGCGTCTTCATTGCTACCGAAGACAACTCGTTCGACAACGGTGGCTCGTTGTTCGAGTCATCGGACGGTGGGACCACCTGGGTTCAACGCGATGTTCCCGTCAGTCTGAGTAATCCACTGAACGGACTCTTCTTCCTGGACAGCCAGAACGGATGGACGTTCGGCAACGAGAACTATCGAACCACCGACGGCGGGACCACATGGAGCCAGATACCGTTTCTCGGTTCGACGTACTTCATGAAATTCTATACGACCACGTTCGGTCTCGCGTGGGGAAATTTCAACCACCTCATAAGCCATGACGGCGGCGACTCCTGGGTGGAGTCTCCCAACAACATGTTCGCCTTCGATTTCGCAGACAACCTGATCGGCCTCGGAGTTGCCGACAGCGGACTCTACAGGACAACCGATGGCGGAACTACATTTACACCAGTACATACCGGTCTTGCGAATGCAGTCGCGTTCCTTTCCAGTGCAGTCGCAGTCGGTATTGTGGATAGCGCGTTCGTCCGATCCACCGATGGTGGCGTGACCTGGACACCGGGTGTCACGGCTGAAGGCAGAGGAAACCTACTTGCCGTTTCTGCCGATGTGGTTCTGGCATGGGGACGAGGGGGAAGTTTCCCGGACTATGATGATCGTATACTCAGGTCCATGGACGGTGGTCAAACCTGGACCGATCTTGGTGAGGTGATACCGGCAGGCGTTAACGCTTTTGCTGTTGTGGATCAACAGACCGTTGTCGCATCCGATCTCGCCGGCGACATGTACTACTCTGCCGATGCCGGTCTGAACTGGACACAATCATTTACCTCACGTGGTCTTCAGCCCGGATTCTTGAGCAGCGCGGCTCCTGTTTTTCCAGATCTGCAGACGGGATATTTTGGTTACGGGGCGGGCTTTGTGATCAAGACCACTGATGGCGGCGCATCTTGGGCACAGATTTCCAGCGGAACAGGCGAATCGTTGAACGATCTAGCCCGTCTTCCCGGTGGAAACCTGATTGCCGTCGGTGACAATGGCGCGATCCTCACAAGCAGCGGAACGTCTCCCTGGATCATCAAGCAGGCATTCACTGCATCGAATCTCGAAGCCGTGCAAGCGATTGGGCCGGACCTCATAGTGACAGTGGACGACGCTGGCCGTGTTTACAAAAGTATCGACGGTGGAGAGACGTGGACAGCGGCCGACTCTGCACCGCCGGCCCTGAGTCCGAGGGATCTGCATTTCAATTCTCCACTTGACGGCTGGGTGATCGGCAATGGATTTGACACCGGCGCCCTCTTTCATACAACGGATGGCGGCACATCCTGGATACCGGTCACGGATTTTCTCGGTGCGTATACTGCGATGGATGTGGAAGGGACGAACATTTGGGCAGCAAACGTTACCGGATTGTACTATCGAAGTACCGATGGAGGCAATTCATGGACCGAAGGGAATCTCCCTGAATTTCCAACACAGATTCTTGATATGGATTTTCATGACGGAAGCATCGGGTATGCCGTCGGTTCATTCGGGTATGCAGCACGAAGCGATGACGGAGGTGTAACGTGGGATGTTCTACCAACCCCCAACAGTACGGATAATTTCACCGACATCTACATTGTCGGTGCCAATGAGCTGTGGCTTAGCACCAATGACAATGTGGTGTACTACACTGCCACAGGTGGACAGAACTGGGCCATACTGAACATCGGTTCGGATGGCTTTGGTTCGTTCAGTGCTATCGCGGCCAGTGCAACAGGTGATGCCTGGACGGTTGGGTTCCAGGGATATATCGAACACTTTACAGGCCCGCCACCTCCACCGTTGAATCGCCCCCCCGAAGCGTCGTTCAACTTCGTGACATCCGGGCTTACTGTGAATTTCACAGAGACCAGTTCCGATCCCGATGGCTTTATCACCGGTTGGGTTTGGGATTTTGGTGACGGCACGTTCTCGACGGAGCGTCACCCGCTGCACACCTTTGCAGGAGCGAATAGCTACATCGTGCGCCTGACCGTCACAGACGACGACAGTGATAGTGGTAGCACCGGACGATTGATTGTGGTCCAGCCCAGTCCGGGAGGGACGTTCGGCGACTTCACAGAAGTGACGCCGCTCGATTCTCTGTTTGTGACGAATCAGGACGAGGATTTCTGGGTCATCACCACCGCTCCGGCAGACTATGACGGCGATGGTGACCTCGACATGGCCGTGCTCGGCTACTACGTTGTCTATAACCAGAGCGTGGAAGATCTTCTGGTTTTGTTGCGGAACGACGGCACGGCCCCGGACGGGCGGTGGGACTTTACCTACATTGACGTGCCGCTGGGCATCCTTAGCGCGGGGTCATCTGATCTCGCCTGGGGTGACTTGGACGGAGACGGTGACCAGGATCTGGCAGTCGGAACCGATGGTGCAACGGTCATTTACCGCAACGATGCCGGTACGCTAACACCGATTGAAGCCGGCCTGCCGGCGTACTGGGAAGACAATGATCAGGCCGACTTTGATCTGCGGTCCATCACATGGGCGGACTATGACAATGATGGCGATCTTGATCTCCTGATTCCGTCGGTATTCGATGAAGAGATCTTTGAGTATCGAACAGCATTAATGCGCAACGACGGATCCAACGGGACGGGTGGGTGGAACTTTACAAAATTCGATTCCATCTTCACGCCGACGGTGCACGCGCAGAGTTCATGGGCAGACTACGACAACGATGGTGATCTTGACCTGCTGCTGGTTCATATTGCACCACTCACAGAGGACGGCTTTATCCGCCGCTATCGGAACGACGGTAACGGTACGTTTGTCGGCGAAGACATCCTCGTTACCCTGACCGTCGAGCATGGCGAGGCGCAGTGGGGTGATTACGATGCGGATGGCGACCTCGACATCCTCGTTGCAGGTAACCTCAAAGAGCTTGACGGGACATTCACGCACATGGCTCTTCGCATCTATCGCAACAACAATGATGTGTATGATTCGTTGGAGGTCATTTCCTGCATTCCGTGCGAAGGGTGGTTTGATCTCACCGCGGCAACGTGGGCGGATTATGACAATGACGGCGACATGGATATTCTGCTGGCCGGCAATTACAATTCCGGGTCGCAGATTGAAGGCCGGGCCAAAGTGTACACCAACAACGGCGGCGTCTTTGCCGACTCGGGTAATGTGCTTCCATCACCACGGGCGAGCGGTGATCGCGGCGGTACCTTCTCCTGGCTCGACATCGACGGTGAGGGCGATCTCGACTATTTCATTGCAGGTCAGTATTTCGTTCCCGGCGGCAATGGACTGGTTGAGGCGCAGATGCACGTCTACCGTAACGACGCGCCAGGTCAGAATGCTCCTCCATCGGCACCTTCCGGTTTGGGCTACACCGTGCCGGACACCGGGACGGTAAGACTATCGTGGACTTCCTCCAACGACGATCACACGCCCACGCCCGCGCTGACCTACGACCTTAGTCTGTTCCGTAACGGAGTTCCGGTTGCGATTCCCCGGAGTCTCCCACAGCCCGGCAACGTGAGCGCCACGACAGAGTGGTTGCTGACCGGGTTGCCGGACGGCGACTATCACTGGACTCTCCGGGCTGTTGACGCCGCCTACATCGGTAGTTCGACCGCCGTGGGTCAGTTCAGTATTGGTGCGCTCGCTGTCGGTGAACCGGTAGATGATCTGCCGCGCGACTTTGCCATCGAGCAGAACTATCCGAATCCGTTCAATCCGAGCACGAGCATCACATTTCATATTCCGGAACACGGATTGGTATTGCTCAAGGTTTTTGACGTGCTCGGCAGAGAGGTGGTGACACTCGTGAACGAAGAGAAGAGTCCGGGAAGTTACAGCATCCGATGGGATGCTTTGAACGTCTCGAGCGGTGTGTATCTCGCCAGACTGGAAAGCGCTGGCAAGACTCAGGTCAGACGAATGCTCTTAATGAAGTGAGTCATCCATGACCCGGGTTGAATCGGCATGTATTTCCATGCGCGGGTAGATATTTCCACGGTAGATTTTGCTTGGGTGATGATGCAGCGAAAAATTGGCATTATCGAGCACGTTCATTCTTCTTCGTCTCCGGCACCCATTTTGTGTCTACAACTACGGGCACAATCACAACCTTGGGGTGGGATATGTTGCGATATACGTTTGTAGGGCTAATACTCGCGGTCCTGTTTGCACTGAATCCGGAAGGTGCGAATGCTCAAGCGAGCAAGAGGTTGAAGCAGAATCAAACCGCCAATCCACAGAAAGAGAGCTGGGATCAGGTGGATAAGATTAATCGTGGTGCAGAAGGTTCCCGCTCCCGCAATGAGCAAGCCCGCAAAGCGGGAAAGCTCGACGAGAAGAAATATACCGGAGGCAAAATCACCAAACGCCACGTGTTACCGACAACCCCCAAGTCAACGCGAAAGAAACAGAAGTAAGTCCAGAGTATTCGTCAACGAACGGTATCCCGCACACCGGGGTGCCGTTCTGTATTTCGGCTTCCTACCCTGCTGGCGTCTCATCCTGCAATTCCCGAATATAGATGCATCGTCCAAACCCAATCACTCAAGTCTTCATGAAAATCATTTTCCTGGTCGCTCTTTCCATCGTCTCCGTGGAGGCTCGTCCCAATTCCCCCGATTGGGTTCGTGTCCACGAGCTTACCACCAGCGGTCTCCGCCAGCTCTACAGCCTTGAGATTGATGACGCGCGGCGAACGTTTGATTCGGTGACTGCGATGGCGCCCGGAGATCCGCGCGGGGCATTCTTCCAGTCCGTGCTTCACTTCTATGTGTATAATCTGAATCGGAATGAACATGAGCTGAACGCGTTCCTCGACAAGTCCGAAAAGGTGATTAAAATATGTGAAGACCTGCTCGACCGGAACAGTAAGGACGTGACGACAAAGTTCTACCTCGGCGGCATCCATGGTTATCGCGGACTTGCGTATCAAGCGAACGGTTCATACCTCAAAGCGGTACAGGATGGACGCAAGGGATATCTGCTTCTCGAAGAAGCTGTGACAGAAAAGCCCGATCTCTATGATGCCCACATGGGCTTTGGGTTGTTCAATTATCTTCTGGCCAAGATTCCCTCATCGCTGAAATGGATTGTGAGTATGCTCGGTTTCAGCGGCGACCTTGAAGGTGGCCTGCGCTCGTTACGATATGCGGCAGAGAAAGGAACATATACGCGCGCCGAAGCAAAGCTCTATCTCGCGCAGTTCTTGTTTTCCGAGGGTCGGCGCGATAGTGCAGTGCAGTATCTGAACGAACTGCGCGCGGAGTACCCGGAGAACACACTCTTCACGGTCCTCTACGCATCGTTTCAACACAGGATGGACAACCTTGATGAAGCACTGAAGGCGGCGAACACTGCAATCGCACTGAATACGCGGAAGAACATCCGCTACGGCGACGAACTTGCGTACAGCACGCTCGGCAGCATCTACTATACAAAGAACGACTTCGCGAACGCCGCAACCAATTACCGTCTCTACCTGAAAGCAACTTCAAATCAGGCGCACGTACCGAATTTTACGCTGTTCCGCGGCGGTGTGGCGTGTGAGATTGGCGGAGACAGAACAACGGCACTGGAGTTTTATCGTCGCTTGAGATCCGATGACCAGGCGCGGGGAGGGGGAGCTCAACAATACCGTCGTGCGCAGGAACTTCTCCGTCGACCCCTGACAGAAGCTGAAATCTTGATGGTAAAGGCAGGGAATGAATCATCACAAAGGAAATTTCAACAATCGATGGAACTGTTTCGGGCAGCCTACGTGAAAGCCGCGAACAACGTTGACCTTCAGGCGCGGGCATTGTACGGGCTTCAGCAGGTGGAGTTCGATTCCGATAAACTCACCGATGCCGAG
>CAZIHJ010000120.1:0-8248 GCA_964538485.1 uncultured Chitinophagales bacterium
CGTCCCGTTTGTCCGCCGCGCGTAACCCGAGCCACAGAACTTTAGCATTACCACCGACTGGTAAATGTTGCACTTCACACCCTTTTTCCACATTTTTCGTGTCATTGAACAACAATTCATTCTGCGGGTTCCGTATGCTGTTACTTATTCCTGCAATGGAAATCAAAGGTGGTCGCTGCGTCCAGATGGTGCAGGGTGTGGAAGGATTTGCCTACTCTGATGACCCGGTGGAGATGGCGAAGCTCTGGCGCAAGGAAAATGCCAAGTCGTTACACGTGACCGATGTGGACGGAGCGATGCAGGGCCGGCTCGTCAACACGGAAGTGCTGAAAAGAATGGTGGCAACCGTTGATATTCCGATCGAGCTGGGCGGCGGACTGCGTACATTCGACGATGTGCAACAGGCGTTTGATCTCGGCATGTACAGGGTGCTCGTCAGTACAATGGTGATCGCAAACCCGGATGTGGCAAAGCGCGTTATTGAAAAATGGGGTCCAAGTAAAATTGTCCTCGGCATCGATGCGATGGATGGCATTGTGGCAACACATGGTTGGGCGGAGTCTTCCGGCCTTACAGCACTGACTGTTGCTCTCAATGCAAAGGCACTCGGTTTCCGTCGAATCGTGTACACGGATATTCGGCTTGACGGCACCTTGCGCGGAGTAAATCTAAAAGTTCTTCGTGATCTGGCGGAAAAAACCGGCATGCGTGTCACTGCAGCAGGTGGCATCGCAGGGCTCGATGATCTTTTGAAAGTCCAGGAGTTGCAGCCATTCGGTGTCGACTCGGCCGTCGTGGGCCGGGCGCTCTACGAGAATAAATTTTCCTGTCAGGGATTGTGGCGCCGCTGCGAAGCGGGAAACTACCCATACACAGCCAAGGTATAGACGAGACATCTTTCCCAATCAAGTATCATTGCTTCCTCCTCCATGAATTTCCTCGTTATCGGTCACCTGTGCAAAGACATCATCCATCCCCCGGAAGGGACGGAGGTTCGCAGCTATGGTGGCATCTACTACACAGTGGCAACACTCGCAACTTTGCTGAATGCGTCCGACAGCGTGATACCGGTGTTCGGAGTGAGTAAAGCCGACTACGCTGACCTCATCAAGCAACTTGCGGCGTTTTCCAACGTCGAGACTTCCGGTATTTTCAAGTTTGATGAACCAACAAACGAAGTACACCTGTTCTATAAAGACACTCAGACCAGGATTGAGTGCTCGAAGCATATCTCGCGACCGATACCGTACGAGAAGATCCGGCGCCATCTTTCAGTGGAAGGCATTCTGGTAAACATGATCTCCGGCTCGGATGTTATGCTGGAGACATTGGATCATATCCGTATGGCCGTTCGTTCACATGATGTTCCCCTCCACTTTGATTACCACAGCCTCACCCTCGGCATCAATGACAACCTTGAACGCTTCCGTCGTCCGTTACCGGATTGGAGGCGATGGGCGTTTATGACCGACATCATCCAACTCAACGAAGAAGAGCTTGCCGGGCTCGACAGCCAGAAGATGACTGAAGAACAAACCGTGGGACATTTGCTGACTCTGAGCGTCAAGGGTGTGATTGTCACACGTGGTGCAGCGGGGGCGACGCTCTACACAAGCGATAGAAAGAAAGTGGTACGCCACGACATTCCCGGAGAACCCGTGGAGAGACTGCGTGACGCGACGGGGTGCGGGGATGTATTCGGGGCTGCATTTCTGATGCAGTATGTCAAGACGAAGGATATGAAGGCGGCGGCTGAATTTGCCAACAAGATCGCTGCACGCAAGGCAACGCTCGCCGGGACGGAGCAACTCCGGTCACTTACATCCAGCACCACCACCTGAGAGAATCACAGTGAATATTGCGTTGATTGGCTATGGAAAGATGGGTGTGGAAGTGGAGCGGAGTGCAACAGACCGGGGTCTCAACATCGTTCGGATATTCAACGCCAAGGACAATCCCGGAGGCAGAGCGTTGAACGAGGAATCTCTGAACGGTGTCGACGTCTGTATCGACTTCTCAACGCCTGCGGCAGTAATTCCAAATATCGAAGCAGTAGCATCGTGCGGCAGGAACATTGTGATTGGCACGACGGGCTGGTATGACCGCATGGAGTATGTGAAGGGACTCGTGAAGGAAAGGAATATCGGATTTCTTTACTCGGCCAACTTCTCCATCGGCGTGAATGTGTTCCTGAACATTGCCATGAATGCAGCCCGCGTGATTGGGAACCGTCCGGAATACGACGTGGCAATACACGAAGTACACCACAGAGCGAAGACCGATAGTCCAAGCGGCACGGCACTGTCACTCGGCGCTGTCCTTCTCCAGCACGTCAGCCGTAAGACAGAACTTTTCACCGAGACCTCGCACGGGCAGATCAAACCGCATCAATTGCACGTAACCTCTGCGCGGATCGGCGACACCACCGGACGACACACCGTGACCTTCGATTCCGATATTGACACAATCGAGCTCGTACATACTGCAAAAAACAGGCGGGGATATGCGGTCGGGGCAATCGTTGCAGCAGAATGGTTGAAGGGAAAGAAGGGCTGGTACACAATGCAGGACGTGATTTCATAAATTCGTTTTGACCCAAGGAAGAAGCGAGACACATGAAAAGAAAACTCTCCACGCGCCGGCCCTTGTTCAAGGGCACTGCGACTGCTTTGGTGACACCTTTCAAGAAGGATGGTGCAGTCGATGAGCAGACTCTGCGCGATCTCGTTATTCGTCAACTCAAGGGAGGCGTCGAAGCACTTGTCCCGGTGGGAAGTACCGGTGAAGGGGCTACACTGTCCGAAGCAGAGCAGCAATTCGTTATTGAGACTGTTGTGGACCAGGTACGGGGAAAAGTACCTGTCATCGGTGGAGCAAGCAGCAACGATACGGCCAGAGCTGTTACACTTGCAAGAAAAGTACAGGAATCCGGAGCCGATGCAATTCTTTCCGTCGCTCCGTTCTACAACAAGCCGACGCAGGAAGGAATTTTCAGGCACTTCAGTGCGATTGCTGATGCGGTGGATATTCCCATTATCATCTATAACGTCCCGGGCAGAACGGCATCCAACATCGAAGCGCCAACTGTACTCAGGCTGGCCGGGATTCCACATATCGCCGGTGTCAAAGAGGCGTCGGCAAATCTCGGCCAGATTATGGAGATTATTGGTCACCGTCCTCCGGGGTTTGGCGTCTGGTCGGGCGATGACAATTTTACTCTTCCACTCATTGCACTTGGGGCTGACGGTATTATCTCCGTCGTGTCTAATGAAGTACCAAGACAGTTCTCGGATATGGTGCGACTTGCCATGCGGGGGAAATACGGGAAAGCCCGGGAGTTACATTATCAGCTTCTCCCTCTCATGAACATTAACTTCATCGAATCGAATCCCATTCCGGTGAAAGCGGCATTGGCGATGATGGGTGTGCTCGAGGAGAACTACCGGCTCCCCCTTGTGAATCTGACGGATGAAGCCCGACCAAAGTTGGAAAGGGTGCTGCGCAACCTGAAGCTCATCAAATAATATGTCACTGCACACCGACATAGAACACTTCTTTGCACAGGATATCTCCATGCTCGATCATGCACGGGCGATGCAGGTATTCAATGAGTTCAAAACCATGCTCAACAACGGTTCCGTGCGTTCGGCGGAGAAGGTCGATGGCACTTGGCGCGTGAATCACTGGGTGAAGAAGGGTATTCTTCTTGGTTTCCGGCTTGGAAGTCTTGTGGATGTCTCGATCAATAGTGAGTTCCGATATTTTGACAAGAACACCTATCCATTGAAGAAACTAACACTTGACGACGGCGTGCGGGAAGTTCCGGGCGGATCGTCAATTCGTGATGGCGCATTCGTTGCACGCGGGGTGGTATGCATGCCTCCCATGTACATCAACGTTGGCGCGTACGTGGACGAGAACACGATGGTGGACTCCCATGCCCTTGTTGGCTCATGCGCGCAAATTGGCAAGAGGGTACATCTCAGCGCCGCGTCGCAAATCGGCGGAGTGCTTGAGCCAATTGGCGCCATGCCTGTGATCATCGAAGACGATGTATTCGTCGGAGGGAATTGCGGAGTCTATGAAGGCACGATCGTAAAGCAACGCGCAGTACTTGCAGCCGGGGTGATCCTCACGGGCGGCACCGCTGTTTATGATATTGTCCGTCAGCAGATTTATCGCCGCGAAGGAGATACACCATTGACAATTCCCGAAGGAGCCGTGATTGTTGCGGGGAGTCGGCCTCTCGGCACACAATGGGCCCAGGAACACCACCTCCATGTTGCCAGTCCTGTGATCATCAAATACAGAGATGAAAAAACCAGCGCTTCCACTGCGCTGGAGGAAAGCTTGCGATGACCCACCGTCGCGTTCTCATCATCGGCAGTAACGGGTTGCTCGGTCAAAAACTGGCCGAAGTGCTGGTACGCGGGTCGGCGTATCATCTGGTCCTCGCTTCGCGGGCTGAAAAACCGGCGCGCCATCTGCAATCGACAGAGTACGTGCAACTGGACGTCACTTCACGAAAGGATGTCAAGCAACTGGTGTGGAATGCCGAACCCGATATCATCATTAACGCCTCAGCGATGACCAATGTGGATGCATGTGAACAGGAGCGTGAACTCGCCTGGAAAGTCAACGTTGATGGTGTGGATAATATCATTGACGCTGCAAAAAGGAATAACACGCGAATTGTTCATGTTTCCACCGACTATGTTTTTGATGGAAAGTCGGGGCCGTATTCTGAGGAGGATCGACCGGAACCCTTGCAATACTATGGCAAGACCAAGCTCGCAAGCGAGAATTCGTTACGCACCTCCGGTCTCCCCCACTTGATTGCGCGGACGATTGTCCTCTACGGCTATGCCAGCGGGGTAAAATCCAACTTCGCTCTCTGGCTGATTAATACGCTGGAGCAGAAACTCCCTGTTCGTGTTGTCGATGACCAATTCGGAAATCCAACACTGGTGGATGATCTGGCCTACGGCATCGTCAGTGGCATTGAACTCGGACGAACCGGTGTGTATCACATCGCAGGACGCGAAGTGATGAGTCGGTACGACTTCGCGCTCCGGCTTGCACGGGTGTTCGATTTCGACGAACATCTGATTACGCCGGTCAAAACCGCCGTGTTGAAGCAGCCGGCGGTCAGGCCGCTCAAGTCAGGTTTGATTACTTTGAAGGCCGAAGTAGAACTCGGAGTCAAACCATCAACAGTGGAAGAAGGATTGAGAATTCTGAAGAACCAGTTGCAACGCACGGCCCGACGGGCCGCGGACAGCCCTCCTGTTCCATCGGCAACACCCTCACGACCAACAAAACATTGAGAATCCATGCTTGATATCAAGTTCATTCGCGAACAATCCGATGCAGTAAAGACCGGTGTACAAAAAAAGGGCGAGGACCCTGCCCGTGTGGATGAGGCATTGCGACTTGATGAGCAGCGGCGCCAGCTTTTGCAGAAGGGCGAAACACTCAAGAGCCGGAAAAACACGGTCTCTGCCGAAGTAGCAAAGATGAAATCCAAGGGCGAGGATGCCACGGCGGTTATTGCAGAAATGAAGTCTGTGGCAGATGAGATCAAGAAGATCGACGATGACCTCAAGGTGATAGAAGATCAGCTTGGCATGGCCCTTCTCCAAATCCCCAACATCCCCCACGCTTCCGTTCCGGTTGGCAGAACTCCGGCAGAGAACCAGGTGATTTTTTCGTGGGGCGAACAGGTAACGACTGATTTTCCACTTAAGTCTCACTGGGAATTGGTGGAGAAACTGAACATCATCGACTTTGCCCGGGGTGTGAAGATTACGGGAGCCGGTTTCCCTGTCTACATTGGCAAAGGAGCGCAGCTTGAGCGGGCACTTATCAATTTCTTCCTTGATCAGGCAGCGGAGAGCGGCTACACGGAAATCCTACCTCCTTTTATGGTGAACACAGCGAGTGCAACGGGAACCGGTCAATTGCCCGACAAAGAAGACCAAATGTACGTCGCTACAAAAGATGAATTCTATCTCGTCCCGACCGCGGAAGTTCCTGTGACAAATTTCTATCGCGATGAAATCCTGAATGACAAACAGCTCCCGATCAAGTTTGCGGCCTACACGCCGTGCTTCCGTCGGGAAGCCGGATCGTATGGCAAAGACGTGAGGGGATTAAACCGTGTCCATCAGTTCAATAAGGTGGAATTGGTAAAGTTCGTCCACCCGGACAAATCGTACGATGAACTGGAGAGT
This sequence comes from uncultured Chitinophagales bacterium, assembly GCA_964538485.1. Lineage (GTDB taxonomy): Bacteria > Bacteroidota > Ignavibacteria > UBA10030 > UBA6906 > JBJXHC01. The sequence goes on from CAZIHJ010000120.1 coordinate 6,234, forward strand.
CTCCGCCAGGATGCTGAACGATTATTGCAGAAACTTGGTTTACAGTATCACGTATTGCTGATGTGTTCCGGGGACCTCGGCTTCACGCAGACAAAGAAGTATGATCTTGAAGTCTGGGCCGCCGGTCAGCAGAAATGGCTGGAGGTTTCGTCGGTCAGTAATTTCGAAGCATACCAGGCCCGTCGCATGAATATCCGCTACAGGCCTGAAGGGGGAGGAAAGCCGGAAATTATTCACACACTCAACGGTTCCGGACTTGCCCTCCCGCGCATTGTGGCCGCGTTACTCGAGAACAACCAAACGCCGGAAGGCAAAGTTATCATTCCAAAAATTCTGCACGAATACACCGGCTTCGAAGTTATTGGATAATGTGATTCATGGGAGAATATGAAGCCGCTACTTCGGCTGAGACCGTACCTTGCACGGCATAAGAAGACCCTGCTCTGGGGTTTGCTGACCGTTGTCGGCAGCAATATCTTCACAGTCGCCCAACCTCATTTCATCGGACGGGCAATCGATTCGCTGAAGGGAGGAATCGAATCCGGACAGCTCGATGAATCCGGACTGTTGTACTACGCGCTTGCCATCGTCGGGTTCTCGCTTGTTGCAGGAACATTCACATTCCTTACACGTCAAACCATTATCGTTGTGTCCCGCAAGATCGAGTACGACTTGCGCAACGATTTCCTCGCCCACATTCAGAAGCTCTCGCTCTCGTATTTTCAGAATACACCCACGGGCGACCTGATGGCGCATGCAACGAACGACATCAGCGCGGTGCGCAACTGCCTCGGCCCCGGCATCATGTATCCCACGGACACTATGATGACGTTCATCATGGTACTGAGCGTCATGCTGTACCAGGATTGGCAACTGACGCTCCTGGCCCTCATTCCTCTTCCGCTCGTTTCCTATGCCGTGTATTATCTCGGAAAGATCGTTCACGTGAAATTTGAGGAACGGCAGGAACAATACTCGAAGCTCACCACGCGGGCTCAGGAAAATCTCTCCGGCATTCGTGTGGTGAAGGCCTATGTACGGGAGGCGTACGAAATCGGACTCTTCCGCGCATTAAGTTGGGACTATCTCAAAAAGAACCTCGTCCTCGCCCGCGTCCAATCATTAATGTGGCCGTTGATGTTCCTCCTTGTCGGGTTGTCGCTTGTGATTGTACTATATGTCGGCGGAATGAGAGTAATAGATGGACAGCTCACTATTGGAACGTTGACGGCCTTCTTCGGCTATCTGTTGCTTCTCATCTGGCCGATGATTGCATTCGGATGGGTTATTAATATTCTGCAACAAGGGGCGGCTTCTATGGCGCGTCTTGCGAGGATATTCGATACAGAGCCGGAAGTGCGAGACACGGCGGACACCGACCATGGTATCTCGAGTATCGATGGAACCATCGAACTTCGGAACGTCTCATTCCAGCACAAGAATGCCAACCGCCCGGCACTCGACAACATCAATCTCACCATTCCTCAGGGAACAACGCTTGCCATTGTCGGCTACACAGGCTCCGGCAAAAGCACGTTGGTGAATCTCATCCCGCGCATGTACGACGTAACAGCAGGCGAAGTCTTGATTGACGGCGTGAATATCAGAAGGGTTCCACTGATGATACTTCGCTCGGCAATCGGTTATGTACCGCAGGAGACGTTTCTTTTCTCCGACTCCATTGCAGAGAATATCAGTTACGGGACGGACAACGGAACCGACGACCATATCCGGGAAACGGCGGAGATATCGCAGATTGCCCGCGACGTGCAGGACTTCCCGGCCAGATTTCAGACCATGCTCGGTGAACGGGGCATTACACTCTCCGGCGGACAGAAACAGCGCACAAGTATTGCACGCGCAGTCATGCGGAAACCGAAGATTCTGATCCTCGATGACGCTCTGTCAGCAGTTGATACGTACACGGAAGAGGAGATACTCAAACGGTTGCACGGAGTGATGAAAGGCCGTACAAGTATCATCATCAGTCATCGCATCTCCACCGTCAAGGATGC
>CAZIHJ010000121.1:0-8207 GCA_964538485.1 uncultured Chitinophagales bacterium
TGATGATTGCCAACGCAACGATGCGTTCTGCAACGCCGCGCAGGATACTGTTCGTTCGCAGCTTTCACAGATATGTGTACAATGCCATTGATCATATCCTGACTGTATCCGAGAATGATGTGAACGCCTTTCGACAATACACGTTGGCGCATCCTGTGATCAATGCGATCGGGGATACGCGGTATGACCAGGTGTCGTTGCGCAGTGCCGAGGCGCGGAAGCGGCACATCATCCCCGAGTCCATTCTTTCCGGTCGCAAGGTCATTGTCGCCGGAAGCACCTGGCCTGATGACGAGCATGAACTTCTTCCCGCTGTACTCGGGCTTGATAATGACTCTGTGAACACACTGCTAATTCTTGTGCCTCATGAGCCGACACTCGAACATCTTGATGAACTTGAGAATGAACTTGCCGGAAAGACGACATTCATTCGATTCTCGGCATTGAATGAGTACCACAATGAACGTGTTATCATTGTGGATAGTATTGGTATCCTGCTCACGTTGTACGCTTCTGCGCACATTGCGTTTGTCGGGGGAAGTTTCCGGCAGGGAGTGCATAATGTCCTGGAGGCTGCGGTCTATGGTATACCAGTGCTCTTTGGCCCCCGGCATAGAAACTCACAAGAGCCGTTGAAACTTGTCGAGGAGGGTGGGGGATTTGTGGTGAATAACGCAGAAGAACTGCAACGTGCATTACAAAATCTGCTCATGGATGATCGGGCCCGGCAAACAGCCGGCGAGCGTGCTCGTCAGTTCGTCCAGACAAACGTCGGAGCAACAGACAGATTTCTTCATTATCTTGAACCCTATCTCAGCCAACACACCCGATGAAAATAGCATATCTTGATACCATTGCAGGCATTGCCGGCGACATGACGATGGCGGCATTTGTCCACGCTGGCGTTCGGCTCGACGAGTTGACTGCGGAGCTTCAAAAGCTTCCACTCGACGGTTTTGAAGTTATCGGTGAACATGTCCAGCGCAACGCAATCACCGCCGTGCACCTTGATGTGATCATCTCCCATACGCCCCACTATCACCGTCACCTCAAGGACATTAATGACATTATTGACGGGAGTGATCTCTCATCAACAGTCAAGAAGAACGCCAGATCCATTTTTCGCGTGATTGCCGAAGCGGAAGCAAGGGTTCACAATACCAGTCTTGACCGTGTGCATTTTCATGAAGTCGGGGCACTCGATTCCATCGTTGATATTGTAGGCACAGCGATCTGTCTTGAAAAACTCGGCATTGAGCGGGTGTACAGTTCACCCGTCCGTCTCGGGAACGGAGGAATTGTACGCACACAACACGGGGCAATGCCGACACCGACACCGGCAACACTGGAAATCCTCCGGGGGTATCCAACGGTCCTGACGGCGATCACCGATGAACTCACCACTCCAACAGGAGCCGGAATCATCAAGGCCCTTTCGCATGGTGTTCTGGATACTGAGACGATATCCATCTCAAGTATCGGGTATGGCGCCGGGACCAAACAGTTTGCCGATTTGCCCAATCTCCTTCGTGTGATTGTTGGAGAGTATGTAGACACAGGGGGTACAGAAGAAGTGGTGATTGTCGAAACCAATATCGACGATATGAATCCGCAATTATATCCTTATGTCATCGAAAAACTCCTTGCCTCCGGTGCCCACGACGCGTATCTTGTACCTATAATAATGAAGAAAGGAAGACCGGGTATTCTCCTCTCAGTAATGGTGGAACGGTCAAAGCTCGACGCTATTGTCCAGGTCCTGTATCTCCAGACCTCCACTATCGGTGTTCGGATTCACCCCCTCGGGCGACGCAAACTGCAGCGCAGACAGTTGGAAATGCAAACATCGTTTGGTATGGTGAAGGCAAAGGCCGTCATGCGCGATGGACGCGAAGTGATAGCTCCCGAATTCGAAGAATGCAGGCGTATCGCAGATGAACGGAATATCCCCCTTCCGCAAGTGTATGAAATAATTGAACGGGATATGGGTCTCCCTTCCCCGGACTGAATTTCTGTCTCACAATTTAACATTCAATAGGAGTTAGATATGATGATGTTCTCGCGGTTGCTCGTGAAGAGAACGGCTGCAGCTCTCCTTTCAGTCTTTGTTGTCAACGCCGCGATGGCGCTGACGGTGGAGAAGGTAAGTCTTCAGCGCATGACACAAGATTCCCGCCTCGTTGTCCACGGGAAAATTCTCTCCTCGTATTCACAATGGGAGGGGAACAACATCTTCACCTATACAACAGTGCGAGTCGTAGAGTCCCTCAAGGGTGATGCCTCGCAGACCGTCATCGTAAAACAAGTGGGCGGTACGGTCGGTGAGCAAACCTCTGAAATCACGGGGACACCAAAGCTTGTGCGCAATGAAGAAGTCATTCTATTCCTTACAGAATGGAAGGGTCACTATTGGATCCACTCTATTGTACTGGGGATGTTTACCGTTACGGAAGATGCGGGAACGCGTGTCGCATACAACAGTCTTAATAATGTCGGGTTGATTGATCCTGTTTCGAAAGAGGAGATCCACGATCCAAATCAAAAGAATACGCATTTCCCCCTGGAAGGCTTTCTGCAACAGATCAGATCACTGGCGGTGGGAGAATGACGCCAATGAAAACAATGAAGACTTTCCGCCGCTTTGCTCCAGCCGTATTGCTTGCTTCGTGTCTCGTTCTGTTTGCCGGATTCTGCATCATCACCAATGGCTCCGGGGCCTATCGCAAGTATCTCGATTCAGATATTCCGTTCGTTTATCAATTGCATACTTCAACACCAGGCAACTACATCCCGAGTATTGAGGCGGGACATTTGAGTTGGAACAATCTTCCATCATCGTATTGGGAATTCAGTCACGGGCCCAATACGACAGCTTCAGGTCCTGGATTTGACGGCGTGAATCTCGTTTTCTTCGATCTTACCGGCATCAACTTTCCGGTCGGGACAGGGGTCATTGCCTTTTCCCAGACATTCACATCGTCCGCAGGAGGATTTCATGCAACTGAATCGGACCTGATCTGGAATGCGAGGGACTTTCCACCGAGTCCCACGGGTGCTCCGGGCCAACAGGATCTTGAAAGTGTTATTGCCCATGAGTTCGGCCATCACCTTGGCCTGGACCACACAGGCCTTCCCGGTGGGGCCAGCTCCGGCTGCGGGCCTCTGGTACAGCCAGCGACCATGTGGTGGTCAAGCTCAAGCGGTGACACCACCAAGCGCTCCTTGCATCCCGAGGATGTTATGGGAGTAAGCGTCATCTATCCGAGCTGGCGGCTCCAGGGAACGGTGACGGACGGGCTCGGCTTTCCCATCGAGAACGCACCCATTGTTTTTGTCGGATCGAAAGCGGCAGTGATTGATCCGAATGTGAGTGGTGGAAGAGCAGGCTATTTGCTGGACACGGTCCGCACGGATCCCAACGGTGCCTACGCCACGGCTGTTACTGCACAGGTATTTGACGTCATTGTCGACGGGTTCGGGTTCACCCGTGACTCGGTAAGAGTGCAGTTTGATCCTCCCGGAGGCATTGGACAAACGCAAACATTGACCCAGGACTTCCAGATCCAACAGGTCCCTCTTGCGAATCTTTCCGGTGTGGTGCGCAGCGCCGCGACTCAGGTCGGTGTCCAAGCCCGTGTGGAATTCTATGGTATCGGCGATCCCGACGGACTTACATTCGTCACATCAACACAAGCAGACGGGAGTTTTCTGGTTGCGCTTCGTTCGGAGGAATCATACAGGATTGTAGTATATCCCGCCGCACCATATATCAACTCTGTCGAGTCAACCGTTTTCCTTCCCTCCGGTGGCACTTTGACCACGTTCGATCTTCATGAAGCCCAGGTTCTCATTGCCGATGATGATGGTGGTAATACCTACGAGAGTGCATATCACGCCTCCATGAATCGCATTGGGCGTAGGTACAGAACACACAGTGTCACGGACAGCGCAGCGGCGCTGCCGGGTGTTCTGGCTTCGTTTACGGCTCGTCCGCCCGTCGTCTGGTTTACATCGAACGACAGTACGAATGCACTGACCCCTGATGAACGTCTGATAATTATCGGTCACCTGAATGCGGGTGGCAATCTGATTCTCACCGGTCAAAACATGGCTCAGGGAACTCCTCCCGGAGATACACTGCTCAGCAGCTATCTCGGCATTCAATTCAATGGTAATTCCACGGCATCATTCCTCCGCGGATTTGTGGGAGATGTTATCGGAAACGGTGTAAACTACTTGTTTACTGGCGGAATTGTACCACAAATATCGCGTGATATTGTTTCCCTTGTGCCGGGGAGTGTTGGTACGGCAACGCCCACGCTGTATTATTCCGGAGATTCCACAAAACTGGCAGGTGTTCGCGTTGCAGGTCCGAGCTCAAGCTGGGGGGTAACCTACTTTGGTATCGGGCTTGAAGGGATATCACCGGCACGACAGGATTCAATGATCGTCAGGAGTCTCAGGTATTTCGATCAGCTTGTCGTTTCAGTCGGCGACGTTGGCGGTGCGGAAATTCCGGAAGCGTTTACTCTTGAGCAGAATTTTCCCAATCCGTTCAATCCGGTAACCACGATTACGTTTGGGGTTCCTTCTGCAAGCACCGTGAAAGTGACGGTATTCGACATTGTCGGAAAGGAAGTGATAACCCTGTTTGAAGGAAGGAGCGAGGCCGGATTCCATTCCGTCACATGGAACGGTGCCAACAGCCAACGCGAACAGGTAGCCAGCGGCCTGTATTTCTATTCCCTGGATGCAACCGTATCGGATGGGCGTCACTTTACACAGCTTCGCAAGATGCTGCTGCTGAAGTAGATCCGGCACCCAGGCTTTTCGGTATCTCAAAAAAGGAGGACAGGGAACCGTCCTCCTTTTTTTTATTGCTTGCGACTGTGGCCGAAAAAGTATTATGTTAAAACAGATTCTCTCCTTTGTCTACGGACACTCAAGTCAGCGTAGAGTTCTCTCTGTGGTAGTTCACTCCATAACCAGGTAGGAAAAAGTCATGACTCGTTTGTTTTTGATAGTTGGCCTCGTCTTTGGTATGTGTGCCACAGCCGTCACCGGTGTTGTACATCAACCTCTCAGAGCGAAAATGATTAACGCAGCCGACATGGAGTTCATGCGCGTAGCAGCACGACTTCACGACAAAGTCGATCTCGGCACTATTGACGCGGATCTCAAAACACGTCGGGCGACCCGTGCAGAACGACATACAACAATGGTGCTCGCGCTGCAACAAAAAGCCGTGGCCACACAGGGTCCGTTGAAAGAGTTTCTCACAAGAAAAAAGGACGCCGGACTGGTGCGTGAATTTGAAAGTCTGTGGATTGAAAACATGGTTGTCTTCACGGCCCCGGCGATTGTCATTCAGGAGGTGGCCGATCGATCTGATGTGGAAGTGGTTTTCCTCGAACCTGAAATCCAGTACGATGAGCCGCTTGATGTTGCCGATGCACCGGAACGTATCGCCTCTTCCGAAGCAGGTCTGCGTGCGATCAACGCCCACAAACTCTGGAGAATCGGGGTAACCGGCAAAGGTCGCATTGTCATGAACATTGATACCGGCGTGAACGGCAATCATCCTGCTCTTGTTGCACGATGGCGTGGAACACTCCCCGGCGTACCGGCCGCACACGCGTGGTATACCAACACGGGAACAACATTCCCAACGGACACCGATAATCCCGGTCACGGTTCCCACACCATGGGAACGATGACGGGGCTCAACCCTGCAACGAATGATACAATCGGTGTAGCTCCGGATGCGTACTGGATTGCAGGCACCGGCTCGTACTCCGGTGCATTCCAGTGGGCTGCGGATCCCGACGGGAATCCATTTACGCTCACGGATGTCCCGGATGTAGTCAACTGTTCATGGTTCACCAGCGGGGACCTGTGTGGCGGCGGTTCACAGTACTGGAGCTTGATGGACAATGTTGAGCTGGTGGGCGCAGTAGTGATCTGGTCGGCGGGCAATTGCGGTCCGGGTGGAAGTTCGGGTTCATGTACGGGAGGAGCTGTGCCGGGGGATTACATGACGGTTACGCCTCCGAAGAATCGGATTGATTCTGAAGTCAATGCGTTCTCGGTCGGAGCGGTGGATGGGAACAGCACAGCGCTCACGATCGCATCGTTCAGCAGCCGCGGTCCCTCTGCATGTGATATTTCGGTCATTAAGCCCGAGGTGTCCGCCCCGGGTGTTTCGGTTCGTTCGAGTTATGCTAATGGTGCCTTTGGGACATTGAGCGGAACATCGATGGCGGCACCGCACGTTGCAGGTTCTGTCGCGTTGCTCCGGCAGATCAACCCCAACGCCGATGCCAACACCATCAAGCTGGCGTTGTTGAACACGGCTCGCGATCTCGGCACCCCTGGCGAGGATAATGCCTACGGAATGGGAATCGTTGATGCATTTGCAGCTGCGGAGGCGATCTCACCCTATCATATCGCCGGCACGGTGACTTCAACAGCTACCGAAGCACCTATTGAAGGAGCAAAAATTGAGATCCTCGAGACAGTTCAGGTGCGATACTCGGACAATGCGGGTGCGTACGCCATCAATCCGCTCCTCGATACTGTGGAGGTTCGAGTTTCGGCGTTCGGTTACTATGACACGACGGTTACGATGGCATTGCAGCCCGACGTGACGGCGACTTTGAACGTGGCCTTGACATCGTTTCCTGTCGTTAGCGTTGCCGGAGTAATCTCGGACAGTGTTACAGCGCAGGGTGTTATAACGGATATTCATTTCTACGCAGAAGGTGATCCGGGCCCGGATCCGACTTATTCCACCACCACTGCTGCCAACGGATCGTACGGGATTTCAGGAATCGTCGGCACCTACCGTGTTGAGATCATCCCCCCGGCACCGTATCCCGACAAGGTAACCGTCAACAATGTGATCGTTACGCCTTCCGGAGCAACACTTAGTGTCCAGCTTGTCCATGCATCCGTTCTTATCGTTGATGATGATGGCGGTGCGCAATACGATACCCTCTATCGTAATTCCATGAACAGACTCGGCATACGCCGTCGCACTTACGGCAATACGGATAGCGCCTCAACGCTTGGTGCTGTTCTGTCCATGTTCACGGCGAAGCCAGTGTTGCTCTGGTTCACCGGAAACGATTCGACCAATGCGCTGACGAACGGTGAACGGAGTGCGATTCTCGATCACTTTTCGACCGGTGGCCGGGCCATCATTACCGGGCAGAATATTGCACAATTTTCTCCCGGCGGTGATGCGCTGATTGCGGGAGCTTTTGGTTTACAATACGTCGGTACATCCACTGCCGCGTTCCTTCGCGGTTTTGCAGATGACGTGATTGGCAATGGCATCAACTACCTGATGACGGGCGGGGCCAACAATCAGAATTCCAAAGACATACTCTCGATTGTTGGAGGAGGAACCGGAACAGCGACAAAAACCCTTTACTACTCACCCGATACCACCGCGCTTGCCGGGGTGCGGGTGTTGGGAACGTCATCCGGCTGGGCGGCCACATTTTTCGGTTTTGGTATGGAGGGTATGTCGTCCGCGAGAATGGACACATTGGTACTCCGCAGCCTCCGGTATTTCAACCAGATTGTGGTTGGCGTGGAGGAACATAATAACGGTATTGTTCCTTCGCAGTTTGTTCTTGAACAGAACTACCCGAATCCGTTTAACCCGGTAACAATGATCAATTATCAGTTGGCAACTACTAATGATGTATTATTGAGGGTGTTTGACCTTCTCGGTCGCGAGGTAATGACGCTTGTGAATGGCAGGCAGGAAGCCGGGCGTTATGGTGTTGAGTTCAATCCGCACAACCTTGGGAGTGGAGTGTATTTCTATCGCCTCGAAGCCGGGTCGTTCGTCTCGCAAAAGAAAATGATCCTGATGAAATAAGAGCTCGCCGAGATGGTCTCCTTCATCTCATGGGGGGACCGCCTCAGTCAAGCGCATGCACGATAATACCATCGCGCAACTTCGGCTCAAACCACGTTGACTTCGGAGGCATGATCTTCCCGGCGTCTGCGATGGTGAGCAACTCCGCGATTGAAGTGGGGAAGAGCGAGAACGCGACGGCCATCTCACCTGAATCCACCCGCTGTTCAAGTTCACCCAATCCGCGAATTCCTCCCACGAAATCAATTCGCTTATCCGTCCGCTGATCGTGAATGCCGAGCACCGGGCCGAGAATGTAATCCTGAAGGATTGATAC
>CAZIHJ010000122.1:0-8204 GCA_964538485.1 uncultured Chitinophagales bacterium
CTTGTCTCGCTCAGCGTCCTGCCGTTGTTGTTTTACGGGACATTTCTCTTCAGAAAGAAGGCACGCGAAGCGTATCGCGACGTCCGGCTCCAGATTGCACGCATCAATACATTCATGCAGGAACACATTACCGGTATGATGGTGGATCAGGTGTTCAATCGCGAAAAGAAGTCGTTTCAGAAGTTTGACAGTATCAATGCACTCCACCGCGACGCCAACATCAAGTCGATTTTCTATTACGCACTGTTCTATCCGGGCGTTGATCTCATTGGCGCGCTGGCCGTGGGACTGATCATCTGGTACGCCGGAGTCGATGCACTCAGCGGCACACTCACCATCGGCACCGTGATTGCATTCCTGCAGTTCAATGAGATGTTCTGGCGACCAATCCGTGATCTGTCGGAAAAGTACAACATCATGCAGACCGCCATGGCGTCATCAGAGCGGGTATTTAGTCTGCTGGATGATACGACGTTTATCCCAGACCCTGCTGATCCGGTCGCGTTGCCGGAGGTGCATGGCGATATCGAATTCCGCAACGTCTGGTTTGCGTACGAACCCACGCCCGACGCCGATGGGAAGATCGAATGGATACTCAAAGATGTTTCGTTCTCGATAAAAGCGGGGGAAACGGCGGCCTTTGTCGGACACACGGGAGCAGGCAAGACTACGATCATCAGCTTGCTGGCGAGGTTTTATGATATCCAGAAGGGCGAGATTCTCGTCGATGGAGTGAACATCCAGCATGTGCGTCAGGCCGACCTGCGGAAACACATTGCCGTAGTGTTGCAGGACGTTTTCCTGTTTTCCGGTGACATCAATTCAAACATCAGTCTTGGAGAAGAGTCAATATCCGAGGACCGGATCAAAGCCGCTGCACGCGTCGTCGGGGCGAACAGGTTCATTGAGCGGTTACCCGGACAATTTGCCGAGGAAGTCAAGGAGCGAGGCGCCACACTTTCTGTCGGACAGAAGCAGCTCATTTCCTTTGCACGTGCAATCGCATTCCATCCGCGGATTCTCATCCTCGACGAAGCAACCTCCAGCGTTGACACCGAAACTGAGCTGTTGATCCAGAGTGCCATCAAAAAATTGCTGCACGGGCGCACATCCATTGTCATTGCCCATCGTCTCTCCACAATCCAGAATGCCCACAGGATCATTGTTATGCACAAGGGTGAAGTGCGTGAAATGGGAACACACCAGCAACTTCTCTCGCTCGGTGGCATCTACCACAAGCTGTACCAGTTACAGTACAAGGAGCAGGAAGCCACTCAACGCGCTTCTTAGAATCGATGAAAACGTGGCAATCCAATTTCTGTCGCGTTACGTATTATTTTCTGTAGCGAAGTTCCACCTAATCCACCATCTCCCACCATCTACAGGAGTTCTCTCATGAAGAACTTTCTTTTTGCACTCTTGCTGTTGCTTCCTTTCGTTTCCCACGAAGGAAATGCACAGGACAAAAAACTGTACCACCGACTCGGCGGCTACGATGCTATCGCTGCTGTTGTGGATGATTTTGTCGGACGGCTGGCCGGTGACCCGTCTCTCGGCAGATTCTTCAAGGGTCACAGTACCGACTCAGTGAAGAAAATACGCCAGCATGTGGTTGATCAAATCTGCGAAGCAAGCGGAGGACCATGCTACTATATCGGCCGGTCAATGAAGGCCTCGCATGCAGGAATGGGTATCAGTGAAGCAGACTGGGATGCATCCGTCAAGCACCTTGTTGCAACCCTTGACAAATTCAAGGTCCCGCAAGCAGAAAAGGATGAGCTTCTCAGCGTGGTGTCAAGCTTGAAAGGTGATATTGTAGAGATGGCAAAGAAGTAATCCCCAAGCGCCTCGATTTCATCGTCGGGGCGTTTCTGTTTTAGTCCTGCGTTTAACTACATTCAACCGTCTGCTTGATTTTCTATCACCTTCCCCCTATGTTGTCAGCGATATCATTTCCCACTTTCGACAGATAACACAATGCCAACGCTCATCAAATCATCAACACAAATCAAAGCGGCTGGGAATAAACCAAAAATCATCGACGAATTCATAGGCCGCGTAAACTCCAACACCCCGACAATCAGTATCGCAAGGATGCAGAGTCCGGCGGGATGGGTGGAACCAGGTCAAACGCCGGAGTTCGACGAGTACACGGTTGTGCTGCGAGGAATGCTGCGCGTGCAACACAAAGGAGGCACTCTTGATGTCCGAGCTGGGCAGGCCGTGATTGCGCAGGCTGGCGAGTGGGTACAGTATGGCTCTCCGGAAGCCGAAGGTGCTGAGTATGTCGCTGTGTGTTTGCCGGCTTTCTCAATGAGTACTGTGCATCGCGATGGAGAGTAACGCAGTGCCGACAAAGATCGACGGCATGGCCGCGATTCGGGAATCTGTTCCCCTCGCCCAATACACTACTCTTGGACTGGGCGGCAACGCTCGCTACTTTACCGAGTGTTCATCTGTTGAAGAGCTTCGCTCCACCCTCCTCTATGCAAAGTACGAGAAGCTCCGCGTTCTGGTCCTTGGCGGCGGCAGCAATATCATTTTTGCTGATGAAGGATATGATGGTCTCGTTGTGCGTCCTATGGTGCAGGGAATGGTTGTTCGGGAGGACGGAGATGACGTCCTGATCACAGTGGGCGCGGGAGAAGAATGGGATGCCTTCGTTCAGTACTGCGCCGAGAGAGGATTCGCTGGAGTGGAATGTCTCTCCGGTATTCCCGGACTCGTCGGTGCAACGCCAATCCAGAACGTGGGGGCGTACGGACAAGAAGTGCAGGAAACCATCGTGTCACTCAAAGCACTGGATCGGTTTTCTCTCGTGCATATGGAGCTTAGCGGAGAGGAGTGCAAGTTCGGGTATAGGCAGAGCCGTTTCAAGTCTGATGATCTCAATCGCTATATCGTCACGCACGTAACGTTCAAGCTTCGGCGAAACGGTGAGCCCGCCATCAAATACCCGGAGCTTCGAAAGCATATTGAAAGCAGTGTGAGCATCGCAACACTTGAACGCGGCAGGCCTCAGCTTGAAGCCGTGCGTAACGCCGTCATCGTACTACGGAAAAAGAAGTCCATGGTGATTGATCGGGGCGATCCCAACTCCAGGTCGGTCGGTTCCTTCTTTATGAATCCCATTATCTCCACAGAACAATTCGAACAACTTCAGCGACAGTGGGCTACTGGCGGAAACACATCGCCAATTCCATCATTCCCGACTGATGAGAAGATAAAAATTCCTGCGGCGTGGCTTGTCGAGCAGGCAGGTTTTATGAAGGGTTATACAAGAGGCGGCGTTGGTATTTCTTCCAATCATGCTCTCGCTCTGATCAACTGCGGTGGTACGTCTGCGGAGTTGCTCGCCCTGGCAGCCGATATTCAAACAACTGTGTTGGAACGGTTCGGTGTCCGGCTTGAACGCGAACCCGTGGTGGTGACTGAGCCGTCATGATCAAAGCCATCATCTTCGACTTCGGGAATGTCATCTGCGCGTTCGATCCACGCATCTTCGTTCGGGATATTGCTCCCTATTCAACTCTGACAGTACCGGAGATCAGTGAACGGCTGAAGACCGGTTCCGATCTGTTCAGAGGATATGAAACCGGGGCTATGACCTCACAAGAGTTCTTTTCGGTGATGTGTTCCCGGCTTGCGCTATCAGTTCAGCAAGACGAGTTTATTCGAGTATTCAGTTCCATCTTTACAGCCATTCCCGCCACCTCCGGGTTGATCCGGCAACTAAAGAGACACTACAGGATCGGGTTGCTCTCGAATACAAGCGAGTGGCACTTTGAGCATACAATTGCGCTCCACGAGACATATCCGCTTTTCGACACTGTCACGCTCTCCTTCAGGGTCGGAGCAATGAAGCCTGACAGAGCAATTTATCATGACGCTCTGACGAAGCTAGACCTGCCGCCCGAATCGTGTGTATATATCGATGACATCAAAGAATACGCCGATATGGCAACACGGATCGGGATTCATGGCATTCATTACACCTCACATGAGGAGCTTGTTGGAAAACTTCAACTGCTCGGTGTCCCGGCATCAAAATCATCGTGAGTTTGTACGCAGATATTGCCCTTCCTCTTGCAGTCGACAGAACATTCACGTACCAGATTCCGCCTGAGTTAAGTCACGTGGCGCGTGTGGGTGTTCGCGTGATCATTCCGTTTGGCCGCAAGTATGTCGTCGGGGTAATCGTCGCTCTTCCTGAGAGTACCTCGCTTTCATCGCTCAAGCCGATCCATGACGTGCTTGATTCGTCTCCCGTTCTCTCCCCGGAATTACTCCAACTTTGCCTGTGGATCGCGGAGTATTACCTCGCCCCGCTTGGTGAAGTCCTGAAAGCCGCAATACCGCACGGGTTTGCAAGGGGAAAGCGCTTCGTTCATCCGGCGCAATCGACTCCCGGCATGAAACTCAGTCCACAGCGCGAACAAATACTCTCTTTGCTTCGGGAAAGTGGGTCGCTGCCGGCAGGCGACTTGCAAAAAAAGACCGGCATCAAGAGTATCAATGCCGTATTGAATGACCTCGAGCGCGAAGGGTTCGTGCGGACGGAGGAAATGCTTCCCCTCCCAAAATCAAAACCGAAAATCATTCACGTTCTTCCGTTGACCGGAATACATGAAGATGTTTTGATACAAACACGTGCTTCACTCTCTCCACGGAAAAAGAAAGCCCTGGCGCTGCTTGATGCGATACTCTGGCTCAAGCAACAACGGACGGAGGAGGTTCCGGTAACTGATCTGCTGAAGAAAGCAGGAGCAAGCACAGCAACGCTCAAGGAATTCGTGGCGGCTGGCGTGTTGTCGATTGTCGAACGGGAAGTCTCGCGCCAACAGGAATTTGGAACGGAGGAACAGACCCTCGGTATCCGTTTGAATGAGGTTCAGGAAACTGTTCTCGGATCCATCTCGGCAGGTATCGGATCCGGGGGACACAAAACATTCCTTCTGCATGGCGTCACCGGAAGCGGGAAGACGCAGGTGTATATCGAAGCCATCCGGTTCTGTCTCCAACAGGATAAGTCGGCTATTGTCCTTGTCCCGGAGATTGCGCTTACTCCGCAGATTGTGCGAAGGTTCAAATCGCATTTTGGCGAACGGGTTGCGGTGGTTCACAGTCGCATGTCTCCAAGCGAGCGACATGATGTGTGGCGGCTCGCGTTGCGTGGCGATTACCGTGTCGTTATCGGGCCCCGGTCTGCCGTGTTTGCACCACTGCAACACCTCGGCCTTATCGTCGTTGACGAAGAACATGAAGCGTCGTACAAACAGTTCGACTCGACACCGCGGTATAATGCACGGGACTGTGCCATCGTGCGGGGGTCGTTCTGCAACGCGGTCGTTGTACTCGGATCAGCAACGCCTTCAGCAGAATCCTACCACAATGCGACGAGCCACAAATTCCAATTGCTTGAAATGCCAGACCGCATCGACCACGTCCCCATGCCTCCCATTGTGATTGTGAATATGGCCGAGGAACGAAAACGTGAGTACGGAGAGATAAAGGAATCGCTTCCATATGAAAAACGAAAAGCGCTGAAGGAATACCAGCAGTCATCAATCTCCACACTCCTCAAGGAGAAAATAGAAGACCGGCTCGACAAGGGCGAGGGCATCATCTTGTTGCAGAACCGCCGTGGGTTCGCACCGTTTGTGGAATGTATGGATTGCGGCTTTTCCGAGTCATGCGAGAATTGCAATGTCACCATGACGTATCATCTCGCAAAGAAACATCTCCGGTGTCATTATTGCGGATTGATACGACAGTCAAGAGCGGCATGTCCCCAGTGCGGCGGACCCAACTTGCAGTTGCGCGGCATCGGAACACAGAGAGTCGAACAAGAACTTACCTCCCGGTTTCCCCAGGCACGTATCCTGCGCATGGATCTCGATACCACTTCACGCAAGGGAGCACATGATCGGATCCTGAGAAAATTTGCGGAGGGTGAAGCCGACATTCTGCTCGGGACGCAAATGGTGGCAAAGGGCCTGGACTTTGCGCGCGTAACGCTCGTGGGTGTCATCTCTGCTGACACGCAGATGCTATTGCCGGACTTCCGTTCATCCGAACGAACATTTCAGCTTCTTACACAGGTGGCGGGTCGTGCAGGCAGAAGCACGTTGCAGGGCGAGGTCATCATCCAGACGCATCAACCCGACCATTACAGTTTGAAGCACGTGGTGACACATGATTTTCATTCGTTCTATGCGCAGGAACTGGAAGCACGGCGCGAGCTGGACTATCCGCCATTCTCAAGATTGGTGTTGGTGGAAACAAAAGGAGCAGTGGAAAGCAGTGTTCAGTCGGCGGCAGAGCGGTTTGCGGGATCTATAAGGAAAGCGACAGGATCATTCACAGTGCTGGGTCCGGCCCCTGCGGTCATATCGAAGATAAAGAACCAGTTTCGCTGGCACATCATCATCAAAAATCCGAAAACCGGCGATCCGTCGGGTGCTGGGCTCCGGTCGGTTCTACGCAAGAGCTGGCAACTGTTTCATCAAAAGCCACAACAGAATATCAAGATCACCATCGATGTCGATCCAGTGGGGTTACTGTAAGTCAATCAGCAATTAGCAATCAGCCCCCTTTTACATTTTTACTTTTGACTCTTTCATTTTCTTGTCCGCTTATCACCAGCTTATACCCCTTCCCGTGAACGTTGAGCACTTCGATACCTTTATCCTCCTGCAAATACTTCCGCAGCTTTGAAACAAACACGTCCATACTCCTCCCATTGAAATAGCTGTTATCTCCCCAGATCGTCTTCAGGGCAACATCACGCTCAAGCGTACGGTTCACATGAACGCACAACATACGCAGCAATTCAGCCTCCTTGCCGGTGAGCTTCTGTTCTGCTCCATTGCGCTCGAGGATCTGTCTGCCGGAATCGAATGTGTACGTTCCGAGGCGGAAGACCGTCGTTGTATCATCGGATGAATCCGTACCGGTTGAGCGCTTCAACACTGCACTGATGCGAAGAATCAATTCCTCCATACTGAACGGTTTGGTAACATAATCATCCGCGCCGATTCTGAGGCCTTCGATGCGGTCTTCTTTCAACGACTTGGCCGTCAGGAAGATGATCGGTGTCTGTTGATCCTTTGCACGTACTTCACGCGCAAAGGTGAAACCGTCCTTCTTCGGCATCATGACATCGACGAGACACAGGACATAGCTCTGCTTGTAATATGATGCAAGACCATCCACGCCATTGGTGCAAAGAGTAACCGAGAATCCGTGCAACTCCAGATGTTCCTTCAACACAAATCCCAGGTTCGGGTCATCCTCAAGGAGAAGAACGTGTTTCATGCCACTCCCTCTTTTCCATTCTCACGCTGTTCAGCCGGAAGCCACAACAGTACGGTGGTGCCTGCTCCGCGAGCACTCCTGATCCTCACCGATCCGCCATGTGCTTCGACCATCAGCTTGACGTAACTGAGTCCGAGGCCAAAGCCTTTCACGTCGTGCATGTTGCCCGTCGGAACGCGATAGTATTTCTCGAACACACGTCCGACCTCCTCCACTTCCATTCCAATACCACTATCCTGGATACTCACCTCGATGCCGTTCTTCACCGTTAGTGTTTCCACGGTGATCCGTGGATGGTCCGGGGAATACTTGTTTGCATTGTCGAGTATATTATGAATGATGTTGGCAATATGCACCGGATCGCCTTGAATAACGGGAGCATCGGCCTGCAATTGGCAAGTGATGTCTCCTCCTCTCCCCTCCACTTGCAGTGCAATATTTTCCACCGCTTTCCGGATGACGCCATGAAGATCGATGCTCTCCACGTGAAGCTCATAGTCTCCTTCCTCAAGTACTGCCATCTGTAGAATCTTGTCCACTTGATGACGCATTCGCACGTTTTCATCTTGAATGATTGTGTTGTACCGGATGACTTTGTCGTTGTGCGATAAGATCTCCGGGCGCCCAATTGCTTCACTCGCAAGTGCTATCGTGGAAATGGGAGTCTTGAACTCGTGCGTCATGTTGTTGATAAAATCAACCAGGAGGCCATGAAAATGCTTTTGCCTGAATATCGTTCGGATCGTATACATGAAGCAGAATATGATAATGCCGAGAAATAACACTGTCAGCCCAAGCAACAGGCCAACCTCCTTCAACAGATACATATTGTGGCCCGGGAAGAAGAGCACGAGTTCACTGCGCGCCGAGAATATGTCAAGAGGAAA
>CAZIHJ010000123.1:0-8168 GCA_964538485.1 uncultured Chitinophagales bacterium
GCTACGGGTGTCTATCTCTATCGCATGAACGCCATTGCGGGAGATGGTAACGTCTACACGAACATACAGAAGATGCTTCTTTCAAAGTGACTACACACGCAGGGCCGTGAGCATGGGCCGCCCGTCTATCAATGTAAGACTGGTGGCCCGCCCGTTACTGACATCGAACTTGATCCGGACAGCGGATGCACCGGTGGGATGGAACTCGTGATTGCCGAGATGGAATAGCGCGCGGGGTGCGCCGTCAGGAATCCGTCCAATGCGCGGATGACCGTTTTTGTCGAGATCAATGCGAAGTGTTAACGTACCCGCTGAGTAGTCACCCGTGTAGACCTGTTTTTCTTCATCAGAAAGTGGGAGCGGGGTTTGGCCGATGTCTGCATCTCCCACGCGCTCAAGATACTCGACAACGTGTTTACTCTGTTCGCCACCGGCACGGGCGTGTTGCAGTAGTGTAATTCCATGTGGGCCGCGCGTGCGCTGGATACCCGGGTTTGCCGAAACGTAGGCGGTGACAACATCGAGCTGGCCCAGCATGGCAAAGGTGAAGAGATCCGGCCGCGCGCCATTCTCCATCAGCAGTCTTGCGATCTCACGATTGCCCACATGCGACGCGGCACCAATCGCAGTCTCCCAATCGCCAAAGCCCCAGTCCCACGTTGCCTTTGCAAGGGCCGGACTCTCTGCCAGCAACTCACGAACTCGTTCGATCCTGCCGTGTGAGGCCCCGACCATTTCCCGCACGCGTGCCGGATCTTGCGATGGGAATCCTTCATAAACAGACGTTCGTGCATCTTCCTGTGATAGTGCAATTCCGGCGATGGACGCCGGCAATATGCACAAGCCTGTAGCAGTCTTGATGAACTCGCGGCGCTGGATGGACATGCAAACCTCTCTCGTTTTCTCAAGGATCGTGGCGCGGGAAGCTGCTACTGGTACGGCAATCCCCGGGGTTGTGTTGCAGATGCCACCCCGGCTCTAACGACCCGAATACTGAATCTCCAATCCCTCTCGGCCCTATCCACCTATCTATTTCTCCGCTCTCCGCATTTCGCATTTCGCATCTCCACTCCATCCTTCCCAGTCCGCCCAAACATCGCTTTGCTTTTCAAGCCCGATTTGGTTAGTTTGACGTGTAATTTGCGTTTTCATCCACCATCGCTATCAACGGATAGCCATCCGAATGCCAGACGAAACGCCAGAAACACCACAACAGCCCCAGGAACAACCCCCAAAAGACTCCGAGCCTCAGGGTGGCGAACAACAAGGAAATCGACCTCCACAGCAACGATATAATCGTCCACGCCGTCCCGATTTCCGGAACAGGCCGCGGCCGGAAAGTTCGGGTAGCCAGCAACAACCCGCACAGGAACCAGAAGCACGACCGGAGAACCGTCCGCAAAATCGTCCGCAACAACAACGCCAGCCGAGACCACAAGGCGGAAGCGAACGCGGCGGCCAACAGCAGCAAGGTGGTACAGAAATTAGCGTCGTCATCCCCCTCTATAATGAGGAAGAATCACTGAGAGAGCTTCACCAGCAGCTTCGCACGGCGCTGAGCAGGATGCAGGGACGCTATGAAATTATCTTTGTCGATGATGGCAGCACGGACAAGTCATTCCAGGTTTTACGCGATCTGAAACGGAACGATCAACGTATCCGCATCATTCGATTTCGACGCAACTATGGTAAATCCGCTGCACTCGCCGTGGGTTTTGAGAAAGCGCAGGGCAATGTCGTCATTACCATGGATGCCGATCTGCAGGACGACCCGACGGAAATTCCGAGTCTTGTGAAACGGATTAATGACGGTTATGACCTTGTGTCCGGCTGGAAGAAAGTTCGTCGTGACCCAATCACCAAAACGATTCCCTCGCGTTTTTTCAACTTCGTTACATCATTGATGACGGGAATCCGGCTTCATGATTTCAATTGCGGGCTCAAGGCCTATCGCAAGGACGTGGTGAAGACCGTGAAGGTATACGGTGAACTGCATCGCTACATTCCCGTCCTTGCGCACTGGGAGGGATTCAAGATCGGTGAGATGATCGTTCAACACCGGCCACGAAAGTACGGCAAAACAAAATTCGGCGTCGGCCGTTTCTGGAAGGGATTCCTTGATCTCCTGACCGCCCTCTTCACTACGCGATATCTTCGCAGACCGTTACACCTATTTGGATTCTGGGGTATGCTCTGTGCGGTTGCCGGACTTGTTATCGACGGCTGGTTGATTACGGAATGGTTTCTGGGACTGACCTCCCTCAGCAACCGTCCACTGTTTACCGGGGGAATCATGTTGATCATTGTCGGCATCCAGTTCGTCTCCATCGGCCTGCTTGGTGAAATGATCAGCAAGACGCGACAGGGAACGGAAGAATACGCCATCAGAGATTTCATCCGGTAGCGGGCTCTGATGACCAAGCCCTGGAATTCACCCACCGCGCTGAAAACGGACTGTCGCTGGTTTCGTGGCGATGTCCCCTGCAAACCGCACAAACAACACGGCGCACATTGCGTCGATGAGCAGGGAAATGATTGCGCGTACTACGAACCCACCGATTCCAATATCCTGATCATCAAGCTTGGCGCGATCGGTGACGTGATCCGGACGACGCCGTTGTTGCATAAACTCAAGGTGCTTCATCCGCGTGCGCGTATATGGTGGCTGACGCTGACACCGGAAGTGGTGCCGCGTATCGTCGACGTTGTTCTTCCCTTCACCCCGCAAACGCTTGCTGCACTCCAGGCAACCCGTTTCGATCTTCTCATCAATCTCGACAAAGACCGTGAGGCCTGCGGATTAACCGCTTCGTTGCAGGCGCGGGTGAAATATGGTTTTACGCTCAAGGATGGCAAAGCCGCCCCTCTAGACGAGAAGGCACTCGCAAAATACATGACCGGCGTATTTGACGATCTGAACAAAGAGAATACCCGGAGTTATGTCGAAGAGATATTCGAGGTCTGCGGGATGAAATTTGCCGGAGAGAAGTACATCCTGGACTCATTCGGCGATCGCGGATACACGTGGAAGCTGCCACAGAAAAAGAAGATTGTGGGATTAAACACCGGCTGCGGCGGGAGATGGACATCCCGACTCTGGCCCGAGAAGTACTGGGTGGCCCTCGCGAAAAAGTTGAAGAAGGCGGGATATGTCCCTTTGCTCCTCGGGGGCGAACAGGAACACGACAAAAACAAACGTCTGGCGAAAAAGAGCGGAGCGATGTATCTGGGTCACTTCCCGCTCGATCAGTTCATCAATCTTGTGGATCAGTGTCATCTTGTTGTGACTGCCGTAACTATGGCAATGCACATTACCATCGGATTGGGTAAGAAGATTGTGCTGTTTAACAATATCTTCAATAAGAATGAGTTTGAGCTGTACGGTCTTGGTGAAATCCTTGAACCCGAATTCGATTGTCCCTGCTATTTCTCCCCCGTATGCCCCAACAATTGCATGCAGTATATTTACGTAGAGCGGGTGCTCCTCTCCTGCAAACACTCACTCGAAAAACTGTAACCACCGGTTGATATGGATCAACGGGTCAATACTTTGCCTTTGTAAGGCATATTGGTTAATTTTGTTGCAGTTGTCGACTTCCGTGCTCGCTCCGGTTTTCTTAACTACTGGTTGCACTTTTTAGTCATACTCCACTGAGGTAGACGGAACATGGACTACGTAATTCCCAAGGAGTTCGCCTCTATTGGAAAAGAGGGCATTCGAGACTCCTCGGGACTCACATATCGTGATTTTCGCCGGTCACTAAAGCCGAGATTTTCCATGGTGTGGCTTCATATCGGTGGCGCGTATCTGGTTCTTTTTCTTACGGGCGCTGTCATGACAATCGTTGATCCTGCCACTTGGTGGACCCGGATTGGGCTGGCGGCAGGAGGGGCTTGTATCTTCGGTTACACGATTGCTTTTTTACAGCTTTTCTTTCACGAAGCAGCGCACTACAATCTTGCCGCAAAAAAGGAAACGAGTGATATCCTCGCAAACATATTCGTCGGTGCACCGGTGGGACAGGATATCAGGAACTATCGCCCCATTCATTGGGGACACCACAAGTTCATCGGCACTACCATGGATACGGAACAAACATACTTTGATCCATTGAACACACGGTTCATCCTTGAGTCACTCTTCGGCATCAAGGTATTCACCGTCCTGGCAAAAAGAGAGCACAACCTGAAAAACGCCGCAGAGAAGCAACCGGTTTCCGGAAGAGGCCAATTGATGCTCGGCCTTGCGCTGAACGGCACAATCGTTCTCGCCGGTTTGATCACCGGTGAAATTTTGCTCGCAGTGGCCTGGACAGTTGGAATGCTCATCGTGTTCCCTTTCTTTGCTTCAGTTCGTCAGGTTCTGGAACATCGCGATGAGAATGCAAAGGCCGATGTGGATTATCATTTGATCGCTCACGGGGTGGTCAATAGACTGTTCGGTGATGGCATAATTGCCGATACGCTCGGAGGAGCCGGATTTAACCGGCATCTGCTGCATCACTGGGATCCCCAAGTGTCGTACACCAGACTCAAAGACCTTGAAGAATACTTGATGGATACTCCTCTTGCTCCATCATTGAAGAGCCGACAGACGACATATTTCAGAACATTCGCGCGCCTCTTCAACCATTGATATGACCGACACCTCACCGCGTTGCCTGCTTTGCTCATCCCCGGATATTGAGGCGTGGACGACCGCACAGGACGCGGAATATCTCACTTCCATGGATCGATTCTCTCTCTACCGTTGTCGCACGTGTGACGTACTTTTTATTCATCCTGTCCCGCTAAACAGGTTGCAGGAAATCTATCCGGCCAACTATTACTCCTTTGTGTCTCAAAAGAAATCCCTTGCAAGAGACCTCAAGGAGTGGCTTGATGCAAGAATGTTCCGCCGGATTCTCCGTGAAATTCCCGGAACCTCGCTCCGCGTACTTGATGTCGGAGGCGGTTCAGGGTGGGAGTTGAACATTGTCCGGAATGCCGACGCCCGGGTGAAAGTAACACAGGTTGTTGATATGGACGAGGGGGCTGCAGGACATGCCCGTGCAAATGGTCATGAGTATTTTTGTGGCCGCATAGAAGAGTATAAGACCACGCAGGTCTTCGATCTTGCCTTGGCGCTGAATCTGATTGAGCATGTGGATGACCCATTGACGATTCTCCAAAAACTTCGATCCATGCTGGCACCCGATGGAAGAATTCTCATCAAGACACCAAATTTCAGAAGTCTGGACGAACGATTGTTCCGGCACCATAATTGGGCGGGGTATCACTGTCCCCGGCATTGGGTTATTTTTACTCAAGAGAGTCTTTCCCGCCTGGCCGCTCAAGCCGGTTTGCGGGTTGTGGAATTCAGCTACACACAGGGCGCCCCGTTCTGGTCGGCAAGCACCCTCTTCATGTTGGAACGACTGGGTCTGGTCTCCATTACAAAGGAGAGACCTGTGATGTATCATCCACTCTTTGCTCCACTCGGTGGTGTGTTTGCAGCGTTTGATCTCCTCCGAAAACCTTTTGCAAGAACCTCACAGATGTTTTTTGTTCTTGGACATGCCTCATGAATGATTCCAACTGATATCTCATGACACGGAAGAATAAAAAGCACGGGAATCCCGCGACAACGACAGCTGTTGACCCAACGGAATGGCAGTGTATAACTGTCCTTGTTATCTGTGTCGTCGTTTTCTTCGGTCAGCACTTGCTTGGGAATGCCTTTTTGTGGGAAGACATTTTGCATCACAGTTTCCCATCGGGGAATTTTGCGGCGAGCACTCTCGCCGAGGGAACATTTCCCCTCTGGAATCCCTATACATTCAACGGCATGCCGTTCTTTGCTGATATTCAAACGGCAGTGCTGTACCTCCCGTTAACCGCGCTTGCCTTCTTTGTCAAGGATGGAAGACTCGCATTTTACTGGCTTCAGCTGGTGATCATCCTGCACTATGTGTTGGCCGCGGTAACAATGTTTTACCTTGCGCGGTCATTTCAACTTCGGAATCTCCCGTCGCTGCTCGCCGGTTTGGCATTCGCATTCTCCGGCTTCATGATTGTGCACGCAATTCACCAACAAGTCGTCACGATGGTTGCCTGGTATCCGCTTATCCTGCTCCTGTTCCGCAAATCATTAAGAGAACCCGGTTGGTTCTGGACGATCATCACTGCGCTGCTGCTGGGACACACGGTTCTCACAGGATTTCCACAGCTCATCCTGTATTTCTATTTCTTCCTGTTCCTCTTTTTTGCCTTTGAACTCTTGACAACATATCCATTCAAGGAACTTGTTTCGCAAAAGGCGTTACTCGTAACAGCAAAGGCCGGCACAGTTGTGGTATGCTCCGTTGCATTGATTGCAGTGCAGTTGCTTCCCACGCTTGAGCTGGCACCACTCTCACTGCGCGCCGCAATCACCTACCAGAAAGCAACCGAGGGACAGATGTCCTGGGGCAACCTGCTGACGCTCGTAATCCCGAAGTTGTTCGGGCAGTCCCAGGCAAATAATTACAACTATTGGGGACCCGGGGTGTACTGGTACTTCTGGGAAACCTGCATCTATCAGGGAGCAATCCCGTTGTTCCTTGCGCTGGTGTCCATTGTCACGATCAAGAAGAATAAGTACGTTTCATTTTTCCTTGGCTTGTCTGTCTTTGCGGTGTTGTTCGGTCTTGGTGATAACTTTTTTCTGCATAAGCTCTTCTATGATTTTGTCCCGAGGTTCGAGACGTTTCGCGTGCCCGCGCGAATGACCGTATTCCTCGGTCTCTCGGTGGCTCTGCTCTCGGGTTTTGCACTTCAGTATCTTCTGTTCGGTGCCGGCGGTGCTGGTATCGCTGCGCGTCTCCGGAAGATCGTGCTGGCCGGATGGGGCGGAGCGCTTCTGTTGTGGATCGGGATAGTCTCCGGCTCGATGAGTGGTATGTTCCCGTTCATGCGTGATCCGAAAATCATCGCATACCTTACGACGGAAGCCCATGTCGCGGCCCTGATGTTCTCGCTCTCCGCTCTCGCTGTCTTTCTTTTGCTCAAGCCGTCCCGCTGGACGCGGACTGCATCACTGGGCCTGATGGTGATACTGTTTGTGGATATGTACGTATTTGGGGCTGCACAGAATCGGTCCGCCGTGAATCCGGAAGAATACTTCAATCGTGCCGGCAACATCATACAGTTTGTCAAGCAACAGGGAACCAACGAGTTCTTTCGTGTCAATACGCGAAACGAACACGGAATGATTATGGATCGCAATCAGGGAATGCTCAGCCGCATTTATCAACAGGAAGGGTATACGCCCCTCGCGCTGCAGCGTGTGTTCCCTCCAATGCACTCCAATGACAAGATGCTGGATCTCATGAACGTCAAATACAAAACAGTGACCGATACGGCCCGCAATGGGCTGCGACTTGTTGCCTCCGCGTCGTATCGCCCTCGCGCGTTTATCGTGTATGACGTCCGGACCGTTCAGTCGGAGAGTGAGCTTCTTGCGCTTCTTGCAAGCCCGGAGTTTGATCACCGTACGACCGCCGTTATTGATCAACCGACATCGTTGGAATTCCCGGCCCCCGCAGGAACGCCGACGGGAAGCGTCTCAATCGTTGCATACCATAACGAAGAGATCTCCCTGCGAACGGAAACTTCGCACGATGGCTTGCTGGTACTAAGTGAGATCTACTATCCCGGCTGGAAGGCCTACGTCGATGACGTTGAGACGGAAATACTACGGACTGATTATAATTTGCGCGGGATTCCGGTGAAGAAAGGGTCGAAGAACGTCATCGTCCGATTTGAACCTCAGTCGTTTGCCTCCGGTCTCAAGATCTCCTTTGCGACACTTGCCATACTTCTTGTCGGGCTTGTCGTGACGTTCAAACAGCGGAATCGTCAATCCTCTCACACTCCCACGGAAGGATAGCCGTGTATTCAATCATCATTCCAATTTATAATGAGGAAGAAAATCTCCCGGAGCTGCATAATCGTCTTGGTGCTGCGACGGCGGGATTCGATCAACCCTTTGAAGTGATTCTGGTGAACGACGGCAGCAAGGACCGGTCCGCATCGCTGATGAAGGAAATCCATCTCAAGGATCCCCGATTCAAGATCATCAGCTTCTCCAGGAACTTCGGCCATCAGATTGCAATCTCTGCGGGTATCGACCACGCTTCCGGTGATGC
>CAZIHJ010000124.1:0-2019 GCA_964538485.1 uncultured Chitinophagales bacterium
TGCGTGGTGAAAATTCCCCGCTGGGACTTTGAGAAGTTTAAAGGTGTGGATGAAACGCTTGGTGTGCAGATGAAATCGGTGGGCGAAGCGATGGCATTCGGACGGACATTCAAAGAGGCGATGCAGAAGTGCCTGCGCTCGCTTGAGCAGGGACGCTTCGGTCTCGGTGCTGACGGCAAAGACCTGTTCGATATCGCCCAACTGACGGAGGCAGAGAAGCAGGTCTGGCGGGAACGGGTGCGCGAGCAAATTGTGCGTCCTCGCCCCGACAGGATATTTTATCTACGCTACGGCTTGTTACTCGGTATGTCCATTCACGAACTTTATGAAATCACCGGCATCGACCCGTGGTTCTTGCATAACATCAACGAAATCGTGGAATGTGAAGAAGAGCTGAAGGGATATGTGGTTCAATGAAAAAGGCAAAAGGAAAAAGTAACAACAAAGAGAGACGCTTCTTGCTCTCGGCTTATGGCTCTTTACTCCTGATTTCCTGTTTCTTCACCTCGGTTTCCGGTCAAACCATCCCTGCTGACCGCGAAGCTCTTGAATCGGGCGCCGGTGCGGGTATGGCATCATATGCCGATCCCAACGGCTATCCCGGACCAAAACACATCCTTGAACTTCAAGACACCTTGCAACTGAGCGACGATCAGGTGAAGGAGGTTCAATCCATTTTTGATGACATGAGCGAGAATGCAAAAAGTCTCGGCGTACGAATCATCACACTGGAAGAGGAACTTAGCCGGCTATTTGCCCGGGGCGAAGCAAGGGAATCCGATGTAAAAAGCCATTCCGTTGAAATCGGCCGGCTCCGTGGCGAACTCAGATCCGTTCACCTTATCGCCCACATCCGCGCAAAGCATGTGCTGACAAAGAAGCAGAATGAGCTTTATACAAGGTTGCGCCATCCCGGCGGGAAGAAGCAACACATGCCCGGCATGCATCACCCGGAATCAAAGTGAAACCCGTAACCAGGGACATATTCTTCAAAGCAAAACGACTCGGGTTCTCCGACCGTCAGCTTGCGCATCTGTGGAAGACGGATGAGAAATCTGTGCGGGATCTGCGCATCAAGTTTGGGATTGTGCCTGTTTACAAAACCGTTGATACATGTGCTGCCGAATTTGCTGCAGAGACTCCCTATCATTACTCCACATACGAAATGGAGAATGAAGCCGTCCGTACCGCCAGGAAGAAAGTGATTATCCTCGGGAGCGGCCCAAACCGCATTGGACAGGGAATTGAATTCGATTACTGCTGCGTTCACGGAGTGATGGGTCTGGAGGAAGAGGGATTCGAGACCATCATGGTCAACTGCAACCCCGAGACGGTCTCCACGGACTATGACACGACGGACAAACTCTACTTCGAGCCGCTGACACTGGAGGATGTGCTTAATATCTGCGATCTGGAAAAGCCCGATGGTATCATCGTCAGCTTTGGTGGACAGACGCCATTAAAGCTTGCAAAAGGACTTGAAGCAAACGGTTGGAAAATTCTCGGCACATCCACCGAAGGCATTGATCTTGCAGAAGACCGGGAACGTTTCGGAAAGCTGATTGATGAATTGAAGATTCCCGTTCCGGAGTACGGCACCGCTTCTGATCTCGATACTGCCGTTGCTGTTGCGCACCGCGTTGGATATCCGGTTCTCGTCCGGCCTTCATACGTGCTCGGTGGTCGGGCGATGGAAATCTGCTACACGGACGAAGCACTGGCGGAATACATGGCGAAGGCGGTGTATGTTTCGCCCGAACGCCCAATCCTGATCGATAAATTCCTTGAAGACGCCTACGAGTTTGATGTAGACGCGTTGTGCGACGGTGAGGACGTGCACATTGGTGGAGTGATGCAGCATATCGAGGAGGCGGGTGTGCATTCGGGCGACAGCTCCTGCGTTCTGCCACCATATTCCATAACAGCGGAACAACTGCACACGATCATGACGTACACGCGTAAGCTCGCGCTTGCGCTGAAGGTTGTCGGACTTGTCAATATCCAATTCGCAATGCATCG
>CAZIHJ010000124.1:2119-8164 GCA_964538485.1 uncultured Chitinophagales bacterium
GTATTCGTGAGTCTGAATGACTACGACAAACGCGAGCGCTCCGCTAATGTTGTCCGTGCATTCGTCCGACTCGGTTTCAAAGTTATCGCCACCCAAGGGACATCGAAGTTTCTCAATGACTATGGCATCATCAATCGTCCGGTGTTGAAGGCGAGTGAAGGAACGTTGAATATCATTGATGTCATCAACAACGGCTGGGTGCAGTTCATCATTAATACACCACTCGGACAAACTTCCCGCAAAGACGAGCATGCGATTGGTCGTGCGGCGCTGGAACACAAAGTACCCTTCATTACCACAATCTCAGCCGCCGCGTTCGCCGCAAAAAGCATCGAGGGCATTCGTCAGCAGAAACTTAGCGTGCTGAGTATCCAGGAGCACCATGAACTCGCCGCGCAGGGAGGCGAAGCACAAAACCTCGATTCCATCGAAGATTGCAGCCGGCTTGTCGAGTATATCAAATCATTTCAGATGTGATGAGGACGGTGAGTGGCAACGTACATCCTCGGCATTTCGTGCTACTACCATGATTCCGCTGCCGCGCTGATCAGGGATGGCGAGATTGTTGCCGCTGCCCAGGAAGAACGCTTCACCCGCAAGAAACACGACTTCAATTTCCCCTCCAATGCAATTGCTTTCTGCTTGAGTCAAGCGGGCA
This sequence comes from uncultured Chitinophagales bacterium, assembly GCA_964538485.1. Classification (GTDB taxonomy): domain Bacteria; phylum Bacteroidota; class Ignavibacteria; order UBA10030; family UBA6906; genus JBJXHC01. Next base: position 2,778 of record CAZIHJ010000124.1, read on the forward strand.
TTACTGCCGCCGATCTTTCCCACGTTGTTTTTTATGACAAGCCGCTCCTTAAGTTCGAGCGTATCCTCGAAACCTATCTTGCCTACGCTCCGCTCGGTATCCGCTCATTCCTGATGGCAATGCCGCTTTGGTTGCGTGAGAAACTCTGGATCCCGAATTCCATTCGCAATGAGCTTGACTACGAGGGTCCGATCTTCTTCACCGAGCACCACGAATCCCATGCCGCCTCTGCTTTCTATCCTTCACCATTTCAGCGAGCTGCATTCCTGACGATGGATGGTGTGGGCGAGTGGACGACTACGAGTTACGGCATCGGAGACGGGAACAAGATTACGATTCAAGGTGAGATGAACTTCCCGCACTCGCTCGGACTGCTGTACTCCGCCTTCACGTACTTCACCGGATTCAAAGTCAACTCGGCTGAGTACAAGGTGATGGGACTCGCGCCGTATGGCGAACCGAAGTACGTTCAGACCATCTACGATCATCTCATCGACCTGAAGGAAGACGGATCGTTCAAGATGAATATGGAGTATTTCAATTACTGCGCGGGCCTGACGATGACCAACCGGAAGTTCGATGCCTTGTTCGGTGGCCCGCCCCGGAAAGCAGAATCGCAGCTGACTCAACGGGAGATGGACCTTGCGCGCTCATTGCAGGAAGTGACGGAAGAGATTATGCTGCGCATGGCGCGCCACGTTCACAAGGAAACTGGAGAGCAGAATCTTGTCCTCGCTGGCGGCGTTGCATTGAATTGCGTCGGCAACGGAAGGATTTTGCACGAAGGGCCATTCAAGGATATCTGGATTCAACCGGCGGCAGGAGATGCGGGTGGCGCGCTCGGTGCAGCGCTTTTTGCCTGGCATGCCGTTCTTGGGAATGAACGAAAGGCGGCAAGTGGTAAAGACTCGCAGCGCGGCTCTTATCTTGGACCGGAGTTTTCAGATGAAGAGATTGAACAGTGCCTGAAGACGAATGAAGCCGTGTATCGCATGGTCGCACGCAACGAGTTACCGGAAGTCGTTGCAGAACTGATAGCGAAGGAGAATGTTGTCGGTTGGTTTCAAGGAAGAATGGAATTTGGGCCGCGGGCACTTGGCGCACGCAGCATCATCGGCGATGCACGGTCTCCGAAAATGCAATCGGTAATGAACCTGAAGATAAAATACAGGGAGTCGTTCCGTCCATTTGCGCCGTCGGTGTTGCGTGAACATCTTGCAGAGTATTTCGAGATGGACTATGACAGTCCGTATATGTTACTCGTTGCTCCTGTTGTCCAAGAGAAACGGAAGCCCGTTGCAGATGAGAACCTCTCCGGCATTGACAAGCTGAATGTGGTGAGGTCGGAGATTCCAGCGGTGACGCACATTGATTATTCGGCGCGCATCCAAACAGTTCACAAAGAGACGAATCCGTTGTACTACGATGTAATCCAGGCATTTTATAGAAAGACCAGCTGTCCGGTTATCATCAACACGTCGTTCAACGTGCGCGGTGAACCGATTGTCTGCCGACCCGAGGAGGCATTCAACTGTTTCATGCGGACGGAGATGGATTATCTTGTAATTGGGAATTTCGTTCTCGCCAAGTCGGACCAGAAACCAGTAGTACGAGACGAAAAATGGATGAAGGAGTTTGAACTGGATTGACGCTTTTTGTCATTCTGAGGAGCGTTTTCCAGCGACGATGAATCTGAACATTCTCCTGAATTCTCTTTTGTGGCAGATTCTTCGACCCAAAAATCGGGTCTCAGAATGACAACATAGTAATTCACGAAGTATTTATGGACAAGATCAGCACTACACCCAAAGACATTCGCAAGTTCGGACTCCTCTTCACGATCATTTGCTTGCTCGTGGCAGGATATCTGTGGTACAGGGACAATGCCGCGTGGCAATGGTTGGTGGGAGCAAGCGGGTTTTTCCTGCTGACCGGACTATTCGTTCATCCCATTCTTCGCCCGATCTACATCGGATGGATGAAGTTTGCGTTCGTGTTGGGCTGGATCAACACGCGCATCTTGTTAGGCGTGTTCTTTTATCTTATCATAACTCCGACGGGTCTGGTGATGCGCCTGTTCGGCAAGGATTTCCTGAACGAGAAGCGCGATAAGAACGCTCCCACGTATTGGATCAAGCGTGAGCCGACGGAGTTGGATCCGAAGCGATATGAGAATTTGTTCTAGTGACGAGAACATTTTGAGACAAAGTTGGCAAAATCAGCAGCAATATTCCTTCTGATCCTTGGAATATTTTGGACACTCTTTCTGGTGTTTCTGCTACTAACACTAGGAGGAATCGCAGGTCCGCCAGAGTCGATCTGGAAACTCTCTATCTACTGGACCGGACTGTTTATGTGTCCCACCATTCTCATAATTGGCTCCGCGCTCTCACTAAGGGATCCGACTTCTAGAATAGCCATTGTGTTCGTTATAGTAGGCTGCATTACTTATACGTGCTTCGCCGTCTACAACAGTATCGAAGGAATGGATCGGCAACCCCTGCAAGCTCCGCCACCATATTGGATTTACGTATTGTTCCTGATCCTTATGGCACTGGCAGACTTTGCGGCTTATTTGCTATTCAAAGATCGGGTCCGTCACCTAATCAAGCGAACAAACTGACGGGATAGACTCCATGAACTCTACAAACTCAACAAACTGATCTTATGACAAAACACTCCAAACTCTCCATACTCGGCGAACTCTGGGCGTTCATGAAAGTCCGGAAGAAGTGGTGGCTCGGTCCAATTGTACTGATGCTGTTGCTGCTCGGGCTGCTGCTCGTATTCACGCAAGGCTCGGCACTCGCGCCGTTTATTTATACGTTGTTCTAACAGAGACTATCGAATCCCACAGACTAAACAGACTACAGAGACTACACAAACTCTACAAACTCCATAAACTCAATATCCCATGTGCAGAAACATCCGAACACTCTTCAACTTCGATCCCCCCGCTACTGATGAAGAAATCCGCGCCGCCTCGGTGCAATTTGTGCGCAAGCTCAGCGGGTTTACGAAGCCATCCAAGGCAAACGAGGCGCCGTTTGACCGTGCCGTCGACGACGTTGCGGTCGTGGCTCGCACACTCATTGATTCCCTTGTAACTCAAGCTGGCCCTCGAAACCGGGAAGTAGAAGCAGCCCGTGCCCGCGAACGCAATGCCCGGCGCTTTGGTGAACAACCGAAACACGCGTGACCAGTTCGCCCGTTCTCACAGCGCGTCGCATTGTCTCCGAGTTTCGTGGCGGCTCCTCGTTGCCTGTGCTGGTTGAAACGACCTCCGGGTTGCGATGTGTGGTAAAATGGAAATGCACGGGCGAAGGTCCGATGGCAAATGCAGTCGAGTGGATAAGTCTGCACCTCGCCGGGACCGTCGGCATTTCCGTTCCAACGCCATATCTCATCAACGTCACTCCTGATCTTCTTGACGAAAACCAGGATCCTGAAATCAATGATCTGATTACGAGAAGCATAGGTGTAAATCTTGCCTTGGAGTTTATCGAAGGCGCTGTTCCCTTTGATACAAGCCGCAGTGACGTCATTGACCCGTTGCTGAAGAATCTGATCTATCAGTTCGATGTGCTCTTGCTTAATATTGACCGGACCGACCTCAATCCCAATATGCTGGTTGCCTGCAACCGGCTGTATTGCATTGATTGGACAACTGCAATGGCGGTCAAGATGTTGCTGAGCGGTCAGGTACATTCCGAGCATGCATTGTTGACACAGGTGCGCCGGCATCCGTTCTACGCCCGAGCTGATGAACTTGATGAGAGAGTGTTTTCGCTTGAACCCGCAGCCGTGAGGGAGATTGTGGATTCGACGCCGGATGAATGGTTGGCTGATGCAGTTACCGCGAAGGGGAGAGCGAGCTTTGGACTCACAAAGCTAATTCGGGAATCCAGAGAGGTGATGAAGCGAAGACTCGCACTCCTCGACACAATTCCTCTGGAGAGCGCGGAGGCGAGGAAAGAGCGAACACTCAGGAACCGGAAGGCATTCGAGGCAAAATGGGGAAAATTCTAGGAGGGTGATATATGGTTGTCATCTGGAGATTCAAAGCACGCACCGGCAGGGAAACTGAATTTGAGAACGCTTACGGCCCAAAAGGCTCGTGGGCCAGATTGTTTCGGAACAGCAAGGAGTATCTTGGAACAGAGCTGTTGCACGACGTTCACAGTCCCGGCAACTACCTGACTATTGATCGCTGGGTATCGCAGGAGGCGTATGATGCCTTTCGTTCCCAATATCGACGGGAATATGAGGCGCTTGACATGCAGTGTGAATTACTTACCGAAGAGGAATCAATCATCGGGAGATTTGAGGTGAATACATGAGAATACTGGTCGTATTAGTCTTTGTTTTTTCCTTCCCAATGTTGGCTGCACCGACTGATTCAGCGAGCATGGCGACAGTCGAAGCACTCTTCGTGGCGTTCAATGCGCATGACACAGAAGCCATGCAGAAGTTGGTGGCGGACGATGTTGTCTGGTTCACTGTTGCGGGAGATTCCATGGCGAAGGATGTTGCAGGGAAGGAGGCACTGGGCAAATGGCTGACCGGCTATTTCCGTTCACTTCCCACGGTTGCATCGACCATCGAAGACGTTGTTGCAAATGGACCGTTTGTATCATTACGCGAACGTGTACGCTGGCAGGGAAAGAACGGCGAGAAAACCCAGGCGTCAATTGCAGTGTATGAGGTGGAGGAGGGAAAGATAAAACGCGTGTGGTATTATTCCTCGGTGAAATAAAAACACGTTGGGGTTGAATATCTCTTTACATAATTTACACAATCCTGTCGGGGCTGAATATATTCAGCCCTAACAGGATGTTCCTTCATCTAATCCAATTCCGTCTCAATTCCAATCGCATCGGGATCCATTCCACCTTCCCAGAAGAAGGGGGCTCGTGATTTCGTTCGGGTCCCGACTTCATTCATCGTTGCCGCGTCGTACAGTCGTCCGTTCAACATCACGTGCGTAATGCTCTCGCTGTTGCGGATGTTATCGAGCGGATTCTTCTCCATCACGATCAGGTCGGCGAGTTTGCCGGGTTCAAGTGAGCCAAGGTCTTTCTCCATGCCGATATAATACGCGCCATTGAACGTGGCGCAACGAATTGCTTCCATCGGAGACATGCCTCCCTGCACAAAGCTCCAGAGCTCCCAGTGCGCGCCGAGTCCCTGCAATTGTCCGTGGGCGCCAAGCTGAGCTTTGCCTCCGGCATCGACTATTGCCTTTGCGCTTTTTGCATTGTCGATGTGGTTCCAGTCGTCGTCGTTGGCAAGTGTTCTTCTGCGTGATCGTGCATCAATGATTGAGCGGGGGACGTACGTGAGGAGGCGTTCATTCTCCCACACTTTTGTGTTGGCGTACCAGTAGT
>CAZIHJ010000125.1:0-5281 GCA_964538485.1 uncultured Chitinophagales bacterium
ACCGAACTACCACACTCACGGCATGGAAGGTCGTCTGATCAAGCGGGTGGTTAAGCTCGGCATTGTATTCTGCCCGGTCGTAGGCAATATCGACATGATCTCTGAGGAATGCGCCGACGCCGCTCTCAAGAGCTTCGGCGCTTAATGCCTCGATCATTTTAAACACGCCCTTGCTATGAATACCTATGCCTGTGGTGGTGTAGTTACGGCCGCCAAAACTAGGAGATTCGCTAAATGAGCCACCCCGGACATACACGATTTCCACAAGGTTGAGCTGCCAACCTTTGTGGAGGTTTACTCTTTCATCTGATGAGAGTGCGCCCCGAATCACATGTTTGAAGAAAACAATGTCACCCAAACCCGATTGATATTCCGAAGTCCCATCGGCTTTGCGCACAACCAAAAGGTCTTCGACTTCTCGTGCGAGGGAAAATGTCAGCAGTTTCCAATCCTGATTACCGGCTAATGTTGCAATCCCGGCTTCCAAGTTCAATCCAATAGTGACGTTGCGCGGCAATGGGTCGGCCCGGTTAGTGTTAGTATAGACAATGCCTTTGTTGCCATGATTCCTGTGTGCGTACCCGGCTGAGATACTTGTCACCGGGAAAATGTTCGACGCGATTGCCATTCGCTCATCTCTTATCTTTCCGAGAATATCCATAACCGGTACATCCAACAATAAGCCGAAGTCCGTCACCGAGGCCTCAGCTCTTCCGGGTCCTGTGGGGCCGATGGCGAGTGTGGAGAGAATGTTGTTAAAGCTCATCCCCAGACCAAGCCGGACATAGTTGTCAATACCAATACCAATGGAGAAAGCTTCAGCCTTCTCGAATCCCGTGAACGTTCCTATTGGATTAGGCCCGCCTGAGTTTGTGATAATGAACTCCCCAAGATTCAAATCGACTCTTGAATAACCCACCGCGATGCCGATGGGGAAAGGAAGATCAATACTCTCACTAATGTCATACCCTGCGCTCATCGCCCATACACCATATGTGAGATCGCTCTGTTGAAACTGAGGAAGCCACTGCCTGTTACCAACATAAGAAGAAGCCGCGAAGTAATTCCCAAGACTAAACACACCCAGCTGTGCGGGATTTGCAATGGATGCGATAGGGTTATCGGAAATGACTGCAGTTCCGACGTTCCCCCATCCATTCGCTTCAGGCAAAGGATGAATCAGGAGAAATGGCACAGCCGTCTCTCCCTGAGCGAAACTCGTTGCGCTGCCGAATACAATGAGGGCAAAGGATGCGACAAACGAAGTAGGTTTCATGCGCCGCCCGGTTAATTGTAGAATATGAATTCTCGGAGAATGGCAGGATTACTATTGGACAAGATACGTGCACGCAATGAAACTGTCAAGCAGTTTTTTGTTTTCGCGCAAGAAGTTTCTGGAGGCGGTCTGTGTGGACTTTGTCGAGTTTGAAGCGGATGGTAATACTTTCGTTCTCATAGCTCGTGTCAAGAATCTCGGCCATATCATGCAGTTGGGAGATGATATGATGGTCGTTCTGACTGAATGTGAGGCTCTGTTCATTGATATTCGCATCAAGCACCTCCGTAAGCTTTGTACGAAGGGCATCAACGTTGATGCCGCGCGCCGCGGAAATAAAAACAGAGTCCGGGTAACGCGCTGAAAGATGTGGAATGGCTCCACGGTCCGCGATCCGGTCGACCTTATTGAAGACAATAATCGTGGGTTTGCCCTGAGCTTCCAATTCTTCCAATGTTTCATTGACCACGGCGATCTGTTCTTCAAAGAGCGGGTGACTGACGTCCACGATGTGCAACAGGATATCTGCCTCAATCACTTCATCCAGGGTGCTCTTGAATGACGCCACAAGGTGGTGTGGCAGCTTGCGGATAAACCCGACAGTGTCGGAAAGAAGGATGTTGTGTCCGGATGAGATCTCCACCTTGCGTACAGTTGAATCGAGTGTTGCGAAAAGCCGGTCTTCGATGAATACATCTGCACCGGAAAAGAGTCTGAGCATTGTTGACTTGCCGGCATTGGTATATCCCACAAGCGCGACACGTGGAAATTTGTCCCGTCCTTTGCGTTGTACCTCCCTCTCCGTGCTGATGCGTTCGAGTTTCGTTTTCAGATGGGTTACGCGTGCCCGAATGGCCCGGCGGTCGGTTTCGATTTGCGTTTCCCCTGGTCCCTTGGTGCCGATGCCGCCAAATTGTTTCGAAAGATGCGTCCACTGGCGGGTGAGCCGGGGAAGCATGTATTGCAGTTGAGCGAGTTCGACCTGGGTTTTCGCCTCACTTGTACGTGCGCGGGAAGCAAAGATATCCAGTATAATCCCGCTACGGTCCATGATCTTGCATTTGATAATACGCTCAAGGTTTCTGATTTGTACAGGGGAGAGATCGTCGTCAAAAAGGGCGAGGTCAATCTTCTTCTCCTCCACAAGCCAGGCCAGCTCTTCCGCCTTGCCGCTGCCAATGAAAAAGGCCGCGTCGATATTCTGTCGCTCCTGGATCATGCGGGACTCCACCACAGCCCCAGCGGATTCGGCAAGCAAAGCAAGTTCATCAAGATATTCTTCCACCGCTCCTTTGCGCGTGCTCCCCGTAACCACACCGACTAGTACCGCCCGTTCCTGCCGTGATGTTTCCACCGTGTGCATTGTCATGCAGTGCCTTTTGCTTCTCTTCCGATGATCATCTCTGCGAGAGCACAGAGAAGGGCGAGCACCAGGAAGTACTTCCATAGCTCAACACCAAAGCGTGATTCCAGGACGGTGGCGTTAATTTCCTGTTCCGTCGAGAGTTCTTGTACCTGTTGTTCCGTGACTCCCATCCGTGCCCAGAAGTGCCGGAGGTCATCCTTGCTTACACGGTGGAGGTCCGACTCGTTGGGGTTGAGGTTGACAGCAACCGCCTGAAGGACATTTTGCCGTTGGTTCTCCTGTTCCGGTTGCCTCCGGAGTTCATAGACTCCTGTTTCCGTAGCGAAGGAGGAAGTGAACAATGCCACTCCGGACGCAGAGAACATCCCGGGAATAACCTTCTCCTCGATACCCCCCGGAGAGCGGAGGAGATATGAAGCGCGCTGTTCTCCTGCTTGAATTCTCACGGCAAGTTTCATTGACTCTCCAACGACAAACGTCGGTGGAAGCTGATTCTGTGCGGCAAGATAGAGCACCGAGCGATGAAGCAACGGAACGAAAAGCCCTTTGACCGGAAAGTCAGACCATGAGAGCCCGGCCTCCACAGAAAACAACAACATCCGGCCAGATCCCACATGATACTCGGTCAGAAAACCCGCACCATTTGAAAGCATAATAACGGATTGCCCTGTCTCGCCGTTGGCAGGTGTGACGTTCCGGTAGACGTGCGGTGATTCCAATGCCGCCGGGACTTGTTTTCCGCCGGATTGTGACTCAAAAAGTCCGGAGAAGAGGGGGTGGGCAAGGTCGACATTTGAAAACGTAACGTAACTCGATTGATCCGGAACATTGCCCGTTGGCATTCCGACAAGCGGTGGAATATCAAGATTCTTGAATAGATCAGAGTTGTAATTATCGAGATCCGATTCATTCCCCGGAAAGAGTATGATGCCCCCGCCCGCCCTCATGAACGACGTGATCCGTTCAGCTTCCGTTGGAGAAAAATCCTTCACTCCACACAGTACAATTGCATCAAAACGTGCAATGTCTGTGGAAGAGAGTTGTGATTCAGGGATGGTGCGCGTGCGAAACGCACTGCGTCCCAACGAGTCACCGTCCAGGGTGAGCGCGAGATGGGGTAAACGAACGTCGCTTTCTTCAGGTCCAACAAACAGCACGGCAAGGTCTGTAGGAACATGAACAATAAATGAGCGTGTGTTGTCGATTTCCAGTGCGTCGTCCTCAATTTGAACGTACCCCGGAATGGCCCCGCGTCTTTTCGGAATTGCCGACACAGACGTCGTTACAGATCCCTGTGCCGGGACGTCAATTGTCTGCTGGACAACCCGGATGCCATCCAGATAGATACTCATGAGACCATTGACAATGGCCGCTGCGCCGAAGTTGCGGATAACGACCTGGACGCCCACCGGTTTGTCGGGACTGATGATACGTGATGTGACGGTGACATCCGTGATTGCCGTATTGTTGCGCGCTGGTGATGCGACTTCAGCAATGAAGAGACGTGTACGGTCAGAAAAGAGTCGCAGCGTGTCGGCAACTTCAGAAGGAAGGGAGAATTGTGTCCCCTGGCCATCGGTGAGCAGGTACACTTCCTGATTGAAGTTGTTGGATTCCGCAAGCAATCTTGCGGCGACGGCAAGCGCGTCCCGATATGAGGTCGTGGATTGGGCAGGTTGCATCCCGGCCAGCGCGGTTTTCAACACATCTGCACTGTGTGCAGCCGAGAATGTTTCTGTGCGCCCTATTTCCGAGAGGCGGACAAGGTATGCTTCATCCCCTTCCCGCATCATCTCCACGATGTGTGCGGCGGCATCACGCGCCTGGGTAAAGAGCACGCCACGTTCGTTCCGCACGTTCATGCTTGGCGAATCATCCAGCAGGATGACACTTGTTGTTTTTGCATGTGTCCCCACGCTTCCGAGGAGGGATCCTCGTAATGCCGGCCGGGCAAACGCAAACACGAGAGCCAAAATTAACAGGGTGCGAAGTGCCAGCAGCAACCACTGTTTGATCTTCACACGTCGCATTTTTGTTTTTTGCAACTCCTTCAGGAATTGCAGTGAACTGAACTCGACCGTTTTGAGCTTACGGAGATTGAGGAGGTGGATAATGATGGGTATCGCCGCCGCTGCCAGCCCGACAAGGAGAAAAGGATTGAGAAACGTCATGAACCCCGCACAAACTGAAAACCGAAAAAGACAATGGGAAATGAATGCAAATGTTGCAGTTTCCCTTCGGAATATGAACAAAAAAGGGGAGAGAAATGCAACGCCATGACATGGTTACCCGTTAAGGACTCCAGGCAGATTCTGCCGATATATTTCGGACAGCCCTTTTGTTTTCGCTATACCCACTTTCAGCCCCTTTGCTTCCATCGTCAAATGTTGGTATTTTCATCGATGAAAGGGGTGCAGGGGATTATGATATCACTCATATACTCCAAGACTCCGACGAGTAAGTCGTTTATCCTGGGAGACACGAATGTTAGTCCAACAGCGAACAATCAAGCAGCCGGCTTCGATGAGCGGTATCGGTCTTCACACCGGCAGTATTTCGACGATGACATTCAGGCCGGCGCCTGAGAATTCCGGCATCCGTTTCCGAAGAATCGACCTCGGTGGCTCACCGGAGATCCC
>CAZIHJ010000125.1:5381-8121 GCA_964538485.1 uncultured Chitinophagales bacterium
GCTCCATGCCGGACATTCTGTTTCCTGCACGAAGTCGAGATGCTCCACAGCCAGGGCTTGATTCGCGGCGGTAATCTCGACAACGCCATTGTTATTGTTGATCGTGAGCTCGGAGCGGATGAACTGAAACGGATCGGTGAGAAGCTCGGCATCAAGGACTCGGTCATCCTTGGCACTAACGGTGTGCTGAACGACAGGTCCCTCCATTTTAAGAATGAGCCGGCCCGTCACAAGTTGTTGGATATGATGGGAGATCTTGCCCTTATTGGTGTTCCGTTCAAGGCACAGATTCTTGCCGCACGACCCGGACATGCGAGCAATATTGAGTTCGCCAAAAAAGTCCGGAAACTCTATCAACAGAACAAGCTCGTGCGAAAGTACCAGCATGCCCGCCGAGAGGGTGTGGTGTTTGACATCAATGCCATAAAGAAGATCCTTCCCCATCGCTATCCATTTCTTCTGGTTGATAAAATTGTGGACTTCAAGATCGACGAGAGCATCGTTGGCGTAAAAAACGTTACGGCGAACGAACCGTTCTTCGAGGGTCATTTCCCGGGTCAACCAGTCATGCCCGGTGTTCTCATAGTGGAAGGCATGGCGCAGACTGGCGGCATTTTGCTGCTCAATGGTGTTGAGAACCCGGGTGACAAACTTGTGTATTTCATGGCAATCAACAACGTGAAGTTCCGCAAGACAGTTACCCCCGGCGATCAGCTCACGTTTGAGCTTGAGATGGTGAGCCGCAAGAGTCGCATCTGTGTGATGAAGGGTAAGGCCTATGTGGAGGGCGAACTGGTTGCCGAAGCGGAGATGATGGCATCAATTGTTGACCGGGTGGATGCTAAAACTCCAGTGGTAAGTGGCAATGGTCTTGGAAAAAGTGCCCCAAAAGTTGAGGGAAGTCACTAGGAACCGCTTCCATACCGCTCTTCGTTGTATGTCCGTCACACCTCCTTCAATGTTCGATGGCTGATTGCATTTTATTTTTGTATTCCACTTATTTTACTACGAACTGCCATGCAGCCGGGTCTGAGTTCCAGGTCTTTGGAACAATGAATGGCATTCAGTCACGTCTTCATTAGTCAATCCGAAACAGTTATTCTTACAACCTTTTGGCCGACGGCGCCGAAGTAAATTGCCTTCGTTTGGGAAAAGGACGGAGAACAATTGTGCTCTCCTTGTCTTGTAGTTTCTTATCGCTGAAAAGCAGCTTGACTCTTCACACGATTCAACACGGCAGGGAATAAACATTTGATAGCGGATGGGTATTGTCCGCCGTTTGATTGCACGCGCATACCATCACCTTTGCAGGAATAAATATGAAAAGAATGCTCCTATTTTTCTGCGGTGTCTTCAGCTTTGTTGCACTGACTGCTGTTGATGTGTTTGGTCAGGCGTGGGTTGCACAGACGAGCGGAGTCTCATCCACTCTTGCCTGTGTTTCGTTTGCCGGAAAAGACACCGGGTCCGTGTGCGGCTTGTCAGGTGTTATCCTGCGAACGACGAATGGCGGCACCACATGGACAACTCAGACGAGCGGGACAGGAAATGATCTGAACTGGATACGTTTGTTCAATGGCCTCACCGGGACAGCAGTCGGAGAGAACGGAACAATTCGCCGCACTACGAACGGCGGATCAACATGGACTTCGCAAACAAGCGGGACGACGCAGGACCTCCATGAGGCATTCTTCATTGATGCAAGCATAGCATATATCGTTGGCAGCAACGGAACTATTCTCCGCACAACCAACGCCGGCACAACCTGGACAAGCCAGACAAGTGGTACGACAGAACTGCTCAATGGCATTTTCTTCACGAGTTCGTCCAACGGTATCGTCATTGGCGCGAATGGTACCATTCGTCGCACTACGAACGGCGGAACAACATGGTCGGGAGTTAGCAGCGGGACATCAAACCTGCTGCATGAGGCACGTTTTTGGAATGCAGACACCGGTATTATTGTCGGTGTTTCCGGTGTAGTCCTGCGCACAACCAACGCCGGCGTGAGCTGGGCTTCGCAGACAAGCGGCACTTCGTCGTCTCTCGTTGGTCTTGCACTTCCTGATGGAAACACCGCAATCGCGACAGGTGGATCGGGACTTATCCGGCGGTCAACCGATCGAGGCGTTACGTGGGCAGCGCAAACAAGCGGGACTTCCACAGCCATCAATGAAGTTTCCTTTCCAACAGACCTTATTGGAACTGTAGTCGGCGGAAGTGGTCTTATCCGGCGTACGTTCACGGGCGGCGAGGTGATTCCGTTGTTCTCGGTCTCTCCATCGAGTCTTGCCTTCGGCAATGTCACTTCAGGACAGAGCAAGATAGACAGCGTCACCGTCACCAACACCGGCATCGCGACACTGAGTATCACTTCTGTTGTTTCGAGTAATGCAGAATTCAGCGTCAGCCCGTCTACCGGCAGTATTGCTGCCTCTGGCACACAGAAATTCTACATCACCTTCAGTCCGACCAACGGTGGAGCGGAATCGGGAAGCATTGTATTTACCCACAACGCTCCTGGATCACCAGACACCGTGGCAGTTACAGGCACTGGTGTCGTACCTGATTATACGATCAATGCCACCGCTGGCAGCGGAGGTTCAATCACCCCGTCGGGTTCGGTTATTGTCACCCAAGGGAATAACCAGGGTTTTACAATCACAGCCAACTCCGGTTACCACATCGACAGCGTGGTGGTGGATGGAGTGAATCAGGGAGCGATTGCTGCCTACACGTT
>CAZIHJ010000126.1:0-8033 GCA_964538485.1 uncultured Chitinophagales bacterium
GCAGCCACCACAGAGGGAACCATCCGTTTTCATGAATGGATCGGTGACCAGTGGGCAATACTCTTTTCGCATCCGAAAGACTATACGCCGGTGTGTACCACCGAGCTTGGTTATATGGCCCGACTCGCGCCAGAGTTTGCAAAGCGCAATTGCAAAGTCATCGGCCTCAGCGTTGATCCTGTGGAAAGCCACAAGGGATGGGCGAAGGACATTGTGGAAACCCAGGGTTATGCAGTGAACTATCCGATGATTGCCGACACTGATCTCGCGGTCTCGAAACTGTACAACATGTTGCCCGCAGAAGAGAGTGGAACGTTTGAAGGTCGGACAGCCGCGACCAATTCCACCGTTCGCTCGGTGTTTATCATCGGTCCAGACAAGAAGATCAAGCTCATGCTGACGTACCCGATGACAACGGGACGCAACTTTGATGAGATCCTGCGCGTGATGGACTCAATGCAGTTGACGATGAAGCACAAGGTGGCAACGCCCGTGAATTGGAAAAACGGTGAAGAGGTGATTATCGTACCGGCGGTATCGGATGACGATGCGAAGAAGATGTTTCCTGCCGGCTGGAAAACCGTGAAGCCGTATCTGCGTATAGTGAAGCAACCTGTGTGATCGTCCGGAGTCATCTTCCAACTCTCTTGATGGAATATTTGAATGGGCATTGATGTTAACGGCCTGAGATTCCTGCTCCATGCAAAACGCTCGGGCGTGGATTTCTCCAAAACTGTCATGATTGGCAGACAGGATATCCATGTCCCGCGCGACAAATTCTGCAGTATCATCAGGGCGGAGTTTGGCTTCGATATCAATATTAAGATGCTTGAAGCAATCCACGGTGAGAAATACTGTGATGGACTTCTGAAATACCTGGGCGCAGATGTGGTGCATTCTTTTGATTATTCCGACTACGAAGGCGCTACCTATGTTCATGACTTTAATATACCACTGGCGGATAAACACTTCACCCAATACACCGCCCTGATAGAAGGCGGCACACTCGAACACGTTTTCAATTTCCCGACTGCAATAAAAAACGCCATGCAAATGTTGAAGGTCGGTGGACACTATCTCGGGATGACCCCCACGAATAACTATATGGGGCATGGATTCTATCAGTTCAGTCCCGAACTCTATTTTAGAGTGCTGAGTCCGGAGAACGGCTTTCGTGTCGACCGCATGGTGTTTCATGAAGGGGATGCAACGACGAAGTGGTTCAGCGTTCCTGATCCGAAAGACGTCAAGCGTCGGGTGGAAATGCGTAATGCCGTTCCCACGCTCTTACTTATTCTTGCGACGCGAGTTGCGGACTGCCCGATCTTTGCCTCTCCACCGATGCAGTCGGATTACGTGGCCCTCTACGAGAATGATGCGAAGGGAGGTGCGAGAGCGAGCGTGAAGAGCAACGGTCTCTCTGTCATCAAGAACCTGATTCCTCAATCCGTGCGGGACCGCGTGAAAAATACTATTGGCAGTCACCACTTTTCTCCGCTGTTCAAGTTGTTTGAATACAATACGCCGGACTCCAAGAATCAAAAAAGATAAAATGGAATAAAGTGCCGTTTGTGGCAAGGCGTAATCTGAATTCGGCTCATATTCGATCAACTGGTTCCGGTGAATCATCCTGGCAACAATGAAAATCAGAAAGCTTCATCGCATCATCGGTATTGTCCTGCTTCTTCCTTTTGTTGGTTGGGCTGTCACCGGACTTATCTTCTTCATCAAGCCCGGCTATGCCGATGCGTATGATTATCTTACTGCCAGGACCTATCCGCTTGAACACGGTTCATCCGTCACGCCTGATTCCTCGTGGCTGGAGTTCCGCTATCTGAGGACCATCCTCGGAGATCATTTGATCGCACGGGCGAACGCCGGCTGGCTCCATCTTGATCCGGCAACGATGCAACCAAGGGGCACTCCGACCGGGGACGAAGTCCGGCGATTGGTGACAGATGCATGTTCTGCAAATCCCGGTCGCTACGGGAATATCACGCGTGTCGCTGGTGATTCAGTCTGGACAGACACCGGCATCGAGATATTGCTCGATTGGAATACTCTCAGCTTTCAACAGCGTGGGAGAGACACTGAACGGATTGATTTGCTCTACAAAATACACTATCTACAGTGGACAGGTATGAGCAGTCTTGATAAGATCCTCGGCCTGTTGGGGCTCGCATTGGTTATGCTACTCACCGTTTTAGGAGCACGCCTTGCCTTCAAAGGCGACTGAACGAAAACGAATCAAGAAAGCGCCGTCAAAAGGCCCGCTCCAATTTACTGCCACGCTTGAACGCTCTGACAACAAACTGTGGGGCTGCCACTTTGTGGTGCCGAAGCGGATTGTGCAAGAACTTGTTGAAGGGAATTCCCGGCGGGTGGTTTGCACGCTGAATGATGCGGCGGAATATCAATGCGCACTGTTGCCTCATGGCAATGGCACATTTGTCATCACAGTGAACAAGAAACTGCGCGACACGCTTGGCCTGACTTTCGGGATGGAGGTTGAAGTCAGCTTGCAGAAGGATGAAAGCAAGTATGGCTTGCCCATGCCGGAGGAGTTGGAAGAGCTGCTGCGACAGGACAAGGAAGGTGCGCGACTCTTGCATACCCTCACAGCGGGAAAACTTCGCACACTACTGTATATTATCGGTGGAGTGAAGAACCCGGAAGCCAGAGCATCGAGAGCGGTGATCGTGATACAGCACCTAAAGGTCAACGGTGGCAAGATCAACTACAGACAGTTGTATGAATCGATGAAGAAACGATAGACTATTATCCGGAAGGAGTTCGAGAATATGGAGAAACCATCAGCACTCCCGGCGAGCATCCTGGGCTTGTGCATCGGGCTGGGACTGGCGGTTGCAGGATTCGCTGTGGGTCACGGATTATACGCGAGCCGTGTTGCTGACCGATCCGTGAGCGTGCGTGGGCTTGCCGAACGTGAAGTTGATGCCGACCTTGCCATTTGGCCGGTAACATTCAAGGAGGCGGGGAACGACCTGGCGCAGCTTCAGCGCAACATTGATACCAAGCGCGAGACAATTGCGCGCTTTCTTGAATCGGCGGGCTTCAAACGGCCGGAGATTTCCTATTCGGCCTCGAAGATCAACGATACGCAGGCCGAAGCATACGGCGGGCAACTTCAACCAAAATTCAGGTATGTTGCTCAAGCGACGGTGACCTTACGATCGAACGATGTTGCGTTGGTGAAGAAGACTATCGAGCAATCGGGTCAACTCGTTGCACAAGGGATTGCTCTTGCGGAGAATTGGGAGAACCGGACTCAGTACCTCTTTACCGGACTCAATACAATCAAACCCGAAATGATCGAAGCGGCAACCAAGAGTGCGAGGGAAGCAGCTGAGAAGTTTGCCACTGACTCCGGCAGCAAAGTGGGGAAGATCAAAAGCGCCTCGCAAGGCCTGTTCGAGATTAGCGACCGGGACGCCAATTCGCCGGATAGAAAACTGGTCCGTGTGGTTACTCGAGTGGACTATTTTCTTATTGATGAATGAGATAAATCGGGAGTTGAGTTCCGGAGGTATGTCCACGCGTGTGAAATGGTGCAAATCAACCAGCTGCTTTCATGGGTATCAAACCACGAATCCCGGTGATGAGCCGGGATTCGTGATTCTTGTTTGATCTTCTTTGTGGCTACTTCATCAGCGTCATCATTCTTGTTGCAACATTGGTTCCTGAAACGAGTCTGTAATAGTAAACCCCGCTCGAGAGGTGCCCCGTTGTTGTTGAAAACTCCGCCACATGTGAACCGGGTGGGAGAATATCGTCAATCAGCAAGGCCACTTGACGTCCCAGCATATCATACACTGTCAGTGTTGTATGTTCCCGTTGACCAAGCCGGAACCGAATAGTCGTGGAGGGATTAAACGGGTTCGGATAGTTTTGTGCAAGATGGAATTCCTCCGGCACGTAAGGGCTTCCGCCAACGCCGGTAACGGTGAATGGTGGTCCTGGACTTTCAGAGATGATGTGTGAGATATAACGCACTCTTCCATGTCGGTGGAGTATCATTCTTCCGAGCCCGTCCACCGCGATTTCCGGAAATTCCTGAACCGTACCTCCCGTATCCCTCTGTTTGATATCATGTTTCACTCCGATGTACCGCTTTCCGCTGGCAGTTTCATACACGCCGGTAACGGTCACAGCATGTCCGCGCCAGGCGGTTCCATCGTGCCATTTGTAAAAAACCTCCACGTCTTCCGAATCAGCCATTTCCTGTTTGAGAAACGCCCACGTCGGATATGCCCCCGTGTTATCATTGCGACCGAGTGTTTGTCCCTGCGAATCGGTGATGTTGCCCGAAACACCCTGTGCTTGGAACTTCACCTGAATGGGAAGATTATGCGTTCGGATAAAGTCGAGTTTACCGCGCACAAATGTCTCAATGGTCACGCCGTCATTCGCGAGACGTCCCATGTGCCGACTGAGTGAATCGAGAAGCGCACGGTGACTAAACGGAATCGGAATGCCCGGAAAGTTCTGTGACAACCACATCATGCTGTTGGATGCTGCTGCCGGTCCGCATGCGTTCTGATCTCCCGCATATCCCGGTGTGGAAGGGTTGCTCTGTGAATCAAGATCAATGTTCGGTACCGAACAACCGTAGTGCGTTGATTCGGTGATCGGCGAGTTGAGGTTGGGCGGCGGAGTTGCGCTATTGATCATTGGCTCGCTTCCTGTCGGATCAGTATAGCTGTTGCTGGCATCGTCGTCAAGTGCGCCAACGGGGACATCATATTGCATAAATTGCGGCGGCGGACTTGGTGATGGAGCATTTCCCCAATGGAAGTAGATTCGCATCAATGCACTCGGTGGCCATGGCACACCCGGCGTGATGCCGAGTTGTTGCAGGTTGAATCTGATCGCCACAACGGCAAGGGTGAGGGCAGTTGCTACATAGAGGTTCTGCGTGACGAACGTGAACCCGACACCGAGCCGCTCGGCACCAATGGTGAGATACAGCGGGACAGCGGAGGCATACAAGAAAATCAGCATTCCTTCCAAGGAGTTGATGATGGGAGGAATAGCCGTGAGAGTGTTGAGCTGGTATGCACGGAGATCCTGCACCGTGATTCCTCCCTCTTCCATCGGAGCGCCCGGAATAACAAACTCGCCTGACGCCAGTTCTGACGGCGTCAGATAGACTACCTCGACGGAGGGTTGTTCGGAGTGGGCAGGGAAAAACGACAGGAGGGTGGAGAACATACAACACGACAACAGCCACAGCAGGCGGTGAAGCGTGGATGACATGGTCTGCTCCTTTCAAGTTGTTGATAGACGTGGGATCTAACTACAACAAGTTCCGAAACCAGAATATGCCAAAGCACAGATAATCGTGGCTCAATGGTAGCTGTTTCACTTTGAATTTGCAACTCCGACGAAGGGTGGTGTCCAAATTTGAGTTTAAGACACTAGAAGAAAGAGCTTGTCCTTGACCCCTGCTCTCCTTTTTTGTTCTTTTAACCATGAGTTCTGAACAACAGAAAATCACCATTGCCCTCACTAGCGAAGAAGTCCCGCTGCAAGGGAAGCTCGAGAGCCTGCCCACGGGTCCGGGTGTATATCAACACAAGGATGCAACGGGCAAGGTGCTATATGTTGGCAAGGCGAAAAACCTGCGGAGCCGGGTGCGTCAGTACTTTCAGAAGGCGCGGGGAGTTGAACCACGGATTGAAACCATGCTCTCCAAGGCAACTGACCTGGAGATCATTGTCACCGACTCGGAAGTGGAAGCGCTGATCCTCGAAGCCAATCTCATCAAACGACTCAAACCACGCTACAACGTCAATCTCAAGGACGATAAAAGTTATCCCTACATTGTCATTACCAAGGAGCCGTATCCACGGGTGTTTGTTACCCGCAGGATTATCCGTGATGGCTCACGGTATTTCGGTCCGTACACCGATGTGAAAAATGTTCGTGGAGCATTGAAGTCGATCCGCGACATTTTCATGATCAGGAGTTGCAATTATTTTATAGACGATGAGCTGATCAGGAAACGCAAGGTGAAGGTTTGCCTCGACTACCACATCAAGAAGTGCGAAGGTCCGTGCGAAGGTCTCGTTACCGAACTCCGTTACAATGAAATGATCGGGCAGGTTGCCCGGCTGCTCGAAGGGAAAACAGAGACGCTCATTCGCAGTCTCCGCGCCGACATGGAGCGATTTGCCGAGGCGATGAAGTTCGAGGAAGCCGCAGTGCTGCGTGACAGAATTCGCGGACTGGAGGCCTACAGCGAGAAGCAAAAGGCGGTCGATCTCGATACGACTGATAGGGACATCGTAGCGTTTGCGGCAGAAGCCGACGACGCATGCGGCGTGGTGTTCAAAGTACGTGACGGCAAGATGATCGGCCGGCACCACTACTACATGAATAATGTCGATCAGAAGCCGGAAGCTGAAATCGTAGCGGCGTTGTTGCAACAGTATTATCTCGAAGCCGACTATATTCCACAAGAGATCATGACGTCATTTCTCCCTGATGATTCCGAGACTGTGCAACGGTGGCTTTCCGGTCGCAAGGGGAGTGATGTGAAGCTTTGGTGTCCGATAGAAGGCGAGGAAGCCAAGCTTGTCCGACTTTCGCAGAGCAATGCAAAGTTCCTTCTGGAAGAACTCAAAATCCAACGGATGAAGCGGGCGGATTTCGTACCGCATTCCGTGCAGGCGTTGCAGCGTGACCTCCGGCTTGCAAAGTTGCCGCGCAAGATCGAGTGTTTCGATATCTCCAATATCCAGGGAACGGATTCCGTTGCATCCATGGTGGTCTTTGTGGATGGCAAACCGAAGAAAAGCGAGTACCGGAAATTCAAGATCAAAACTGTCGAGGGGCCGGATGACTTCGCCAGTATGCAGGAAGTGATCGGTCGGCGGTACAAACGTTTGCTGGAAGAAGCGGGCGAGCTTCCTGATCTGATCATGGTTGACGGCGGAAAAGGACAACTCTCCAGTGCTGTCGAAATCCTGACGAAACTTGGTATTGATCAACCCATTATCGGACTTGCAAAGCGGCTTGAAGAGGTGTTCATTCCCGGGAAGGGTGAACCGGAGATGGTTCCGAAAACTTCTTCGGGACTGCGGCTGCTGCAGCAGATACGCGATGATGCACACAGGTTTGCGATCAGCTTCCACCGGACCTTGCGGTCAAAGCGAACCCTCCAGACTGAACTGGATTTGATAAAGGGAATCGGGAAGAAGAGGGCGAAGGAATTGCTGGAGGCGTTTGGTTCCGTGCAGGGTGTGAAGTTTGCGACACAAGAACAACTTGCTGAGATTGTGGGAGAGAAAGTGGCTTCAAAGATTGTCGAGTATTTTGCCGCTCCGTCTGAACAGGAGACAGAGCTTGCCAAGGAGTGAGAATTAAATGAAGGCGACAGCGTTGGAATTATTCCGGAAGACATATCCACGGATTGCCTTCTTCTCGTATCTGAATGAAGCGCGCCGTCAACTTGCGGATTGTCATTCGTGTCTTGATATCGGGTGTGGCCCCGGCTCGCCGGTGCAGTTGCTTCGCTTCGAGCACGCGATCGGAGTCGACGGACACCGCCCCTCATACGAGGAAGCATTGCGCAACCATACGCACGACGAGCTGCATTGCGCACATGTTCAGGAGATCGGCAAGCTCTTCCCGGAAAATTCCGTTGATTGCTGCATCGGTCTGGATTTGATCGAACACCTTACCAAAGATGATGGACATCGTTTGATCAAAGACATGGAGCGTATCTCCGCAAAGAAGATTCTCCTTTTCACACCCAATGGATTCCTGCCACAACAGAGTCATGACGGCGACCTGCAGGAACACCTTTCCGGCTGGAGTGCTGAGGAGATGAAGGACCTTGGTTTTACCGTGTACGGCATGCATGGCCACAAGTGGTTGCGGGGCGAGCAACACCAGCACAGGTTCAAGCCGCACGCTCTTTCCGGCATTGTCTCGGAGCTCACGCACTATACCTGGACGCGCATGCATCCGAAGAATGCAGCAGCCATATTTTGCGTGAAGGAAGTGGG
>CAZIHJ010000127.1:0-7872 GCA_964538485.1 uncultured Chitinophagales bacterium
TGGACAATGTCGTATGTCATCCATTCCATTGCACGCACCTTTGATGGCATGACGCAACTCGAGGTTGCAAGTTTCTTCACAAACTATGTAGACATTAACACTACTACAACCGGCATCCCTTACGAGGCGGTTATTTTCTACATCCTTTGTCTTCTGCTGAATACCTGGATTCTGTCACGTGGACTGTCAGGAGGCGTGGAAAAAACAGCCAAGATCGGAATGCCGATACTCATCATCTTCGGTATCTTCCTCGCTATTCGAGGAGCAACCCTTGGAACTTCCGGAGCGAGCCCGGAACATCCCGATGCTGATGCACTTGCAGGAATCAACTTTCTCTGGAATCCCCAGTTTGATTCATTGTGGGATCCCAAGGTATGGCTTGCAGCAGCCGGACAGATCTTCTTTACGCTCTCTGTGGGAATGGGAACAATCCACTGTTATGCTGCTTATGTCAGAGCCAAGGATGATATTGCCCTTAATGCAATGTCTGCCGGTTGGATGAATGAGTTCGTCGAAGTGGTATTGGGAAGCATGATCGTTATCCCGATTGCGGCCGGATATCTCGGATTAGATTGGGTGAAGGAAAACGCAGGGTTCGGGATGGCGTTTCAAACGATGCCCTTCTTGTTCGAAAATTGGGGGCCGCTCCTCGCCGCATTGGCTGGAATTGCCTGGTTCGGACTGTTGTTTTTTGCTGGGATCACCTCGTCTCTTGCAATGGGAACTCCCTGGATGGGTTTCATGCAGGATGAGTTCAAATGGTCACGACAAAAATCTGCATGGTCGTTTGGGACAATAACGCTTATCCTGGGTCTTCCCACCGTTTTCCTCTACAATTATGGAGTCTTTGGAGAGTATGACTACTGGGCAGGAACCGTCTCCCTTGTCATCTTTGCGCTCGTGGAGTCTATCTTATTTGCATGGGTATTTGGCATGGACAAGGGATGGAGGGAGATCACATCCGGAGCAGACATGCAAGTCCCGAACGTGTACAAGTTCATAATCAAGTATGTGACTCCGGTTTTTCTCCTTTTCGTTTTTATCGGCTCGGTATTTTCTCCAATGAATGGAGATTGGGGCGGTGCGATGTCAAGTCTGATGAGCGGAAACGGGTGGGCGCTTGACAACGGCTCTCTCATCAAACAGGTTCTCAACTCCGGTATTAAGGAACAGATTCTCGCGGCAACCGACCCGGGACAAAAAGCAGCGCTTGAAGAACAGTTGTTCTATGTGAACGCTTCCAGGTTCTTACTCATGACCGTATTCCTCGGTATTTGTTATCTCGTGTACTATGCACAGAAACTGCGCAAACTGGAAGGGAAAACAGTATGACAACCGCCGCATTAGTGACAATGATACTCACCATGGGGATAGTAACCGGTTTCACCGTGTATTTTTTTATAAAAGTCCTGAAGACGCCAAACAAGGACTGACCATGAACGTGCTAATAACATCAAGGAGTGTCCTCTGAATGGAAATGTTGACTTCTCTCTCTCCACTATTTGGTGTTGTGGGGCTTCTTGTCGCTTTCATTATTTATTTTTCACTGAAGCGCCAGGCGGCGGGTAATGAACTGATGCAAAGCATCGCTGAGCAAATTCAAGTGGGTGCAATGGCCTTCTTGAAGCGGGAGTATACAGTGTTGACGTTCTTTGTCATCGTCGTTTCGATACTTCTCGCGTTGTTCCTTGATTGGCAAACGGCGTCTGCCTTTGTCAGTGGTGCAATTTGTTCTGTGCTCGCAGGTTTCTTTGGCATGAAGGCAGCCACCAAAGCAAACGTTCGCACCGCCGCAGCAGCAAAAGACCATGGCCAGGGAAAGGCGCTGCTTACGGCATTCAACGGTGGGGCTGTGATGGGCGTGAGCGTTGCCAGTCTCGGACTCATAGGCGTCGGCATATTCTTCTGGTACTTTGGAAAACCTGAAACCGCCCAGATCATCAACGGGTTTGCAATGGGAGCCAGTTCTATCGCGCTGTTTGCCCGCGTTGGCGGAGGAATCTATACCAAGGCCGCCGATGTGGGAGCAGACCTTGTCGGAAAAGTCGAAGCGAACATTCCGGAAGATGATCCGCGCAACCCGGGAGTGATTGCAGACAATGTGGGAGACAATGTGGGAGATGTCGCCGGCATGGGCGCCGATATCTTTGAATCCTATGTCGGTTCAATTGTGGCAACCATTGCCATTGCGGCAACATTGCTACCGGAGAGCCTCGGGTTGCTTAAAGCTGCGCCGGAAGTCGCAGACGCATCAATCAAAGCCATTCTCATGTCACTTCCCATCGTTCTTTCCGTCATTGGACTGGTGGCCTCATTTGTGGGAATTGGATCAATGAGAATTCTGAAGCAATATTCCCCCGCTGCAGCCTTGAGGTATTCCACATTCATTGCAGCCGGACTTTTCCTTGCTGGCAGCTATTGGTTGGTTGCGACATACGACGTCAGCAATAACGTCTTCTGGGCCGTCTTCTTTGGCACTGTTGCAGGTATTCTGATCGGACTCATCACCGAGTACTACACATCCGCCGGTCCTGTAAAACGGATATGCACAGCGAGCAAGACGGGTGCGGCAACGAACATCATCAGCGGGCTTGCTGTCGGACTCGAATCGACTGCACTACCAGTGATAGCAATCTGCGTGGCAATCTTCGTTTCGAACGACGTCGCCGGCCTCTATGGAATTGGTATCGCAGCGGTTGGTATGCTCGCAACGGTCGGCATTACCATGTCGGTCGACGCCTACGGCCCGATTGCTGACAATGCCGGAGGGATATCGGAAATGTCCGGGCTCGGGCCGGATGTTCGCAAGATCACGGACGGACTTGACGCGTTGGGCAACACGACGGCCGCCATCGGAAAAGGATTTGCCATCGGCTCCGCAGCATTGACAGCCCTGGCTCTCTTCGCCGCGTACTCACAGGCGGTCTCAGCTTCAATTGTCACCAGGCTCAATGAACTGGTTGTCAGCGGTATTGCTCCTGTCGGTGAATGGAAAAGATACGCCACTCTCCTGGCCGAGGGCGAAAGTCCGCTTCAAATAGTCGTGACAAATCCAGGCGTTGTTATCGGTCTCTTCATCGGTGGCGTACTTCCTTTCTTCATCGGTGCATTGACAATGACCTCGGTCGGTCGTGCGGCAGGAAAAATGGTGGATGAGATCAGACGCCAGTTCCGTGAGATTCCCGGTCTGCTCGAAGGTAGGCCCGGCGTCAAACCTGATGCAGCCCGATGCGTTGACATATCAACAACCGCTGCATTACGTGAAATGATTCTCCCGGGCATTACCGCAGTCATTGCTCCTGTTGGCGTGGGATTCCTGCTCGGCCCCGCTGCTCTCGGAGGAATGCTCGCTGGCGCAACAGTAACCGGCGTTCTCCTCGCACTTATGATGGCAAACGCAGGGGGTGCCTGGGATAATGCCAAGAAGGCGATCGAAAAGGGTGAAGTGGAAGGTGAAAGAAAGGGATCCGATGCCCACAAGGCTGCCGTTGTCGGCGACACAGTTGGCGATCCATTCAAAGACACATCAGGACCGGCTATGAATATCCTGATCAAGCTCATGTCGGTTGTTTCTCTGGTTATTGCCCCGTTGCTCGTATAGTCTCGAAAACCGCAACAATTCAGGCCGCTTCCTCAATTAGAAGCGGCTTTCTATTTTTCTGTCTGAAATCTGGAAAAGGAACCTTGTTTTCGCTATATTGAAACCCGTTCAATTCATTTCCTCTCTGAAAGAAACCCCTGAACGAAGGAAAGTGATTGTCAGAAGTTCGACCATTGGAAATTAACACCATCAACCATCAGCTATTTGAGTCATAGAAAGGAGTTTTCACCCAACACATGGAACTCAACCTCATCATAGGCATCAGCGTCATAGGACTGTTGTTTGCGCTGTATCTTATCCGCGACGTTATGAAGCGGGATACGGGCACGGAAAAGATGCGGGAAATCTCGGACGCCATCAAGGCAGGTGCCGAGGCATTCTTGAAGCGTCAAAACAGGACGATCCTGTACCTCGCAACCGCGCTTGCAGCAATCATTTATATCCTTTACGCATTCGTGCGGGCACACAATGAACACGATCCCGCCAGCGCCAGCGATCTCGCATTATGGACAACGCTTTCATTTGTCCTTGGCGCTTTGTGCTCGGTCGCCGCCGGATACATGGGAATGTGGGTAGCCATCCGTTCTAATATCCGTACAGCTGCGGGAGCAACACGGAACATGAATGATGCTCTTCAGCCGGCTCTTCGTGGCGG
Organism: uncultured Chitinophagales bacterium; assembly: GCA_964538485.1. Classification (GTDB taxonomy): domain Bacteria; phylum Bacteroidota; class Ignavibacteria; order UBA10030; family UBA6906; genus JBJXHC01. The sequence continues at coordinate 4,257 of CAZIHJ010000127.1, forward strand.
AGCGGTCTCCGGTTTCTTCGTTGTTGCAATGAGCCTTCTCGGTGTAGCCGGACTCTTTGCGCTTGCCAAAGCATCGGGGGTGACTGAAGATGTTACCAAGATTCCTTTGTTGATTGTGGGCTATGGATTCGGAGCGAGCTTTGTGGCGTTGTTTGCTCAGCTCGGTGGCGGTATCTACACCAAAGCAGCAGACGTTGGTGCCGATCTCGTCGGCAAAGTGGAAGCCGGAATTCCTGAAGACGATCCACGCAACCCGGCAGTCATCGCTGACCTCGTTGGTGATAACGTAGGCGACTGCGCCGGTCGTGGCGCCGACTTATTCGAATCAACAGCAGCTGAGAATATCGGCGCAATGATTCTTGCCGCCGGACTCTATCGCGCAAACACAGCGGTATTCGAAGCAGAGGGACTGACGCTTCTCGGTGTTCTCCTCTTCCCTCTCGTTGCCCGTGCATTTGGTATCCTCGCTTCAATCGTCGGCATTTTGGCGGTAAAGGCGAATGAGACGGAAGATCCGATGAAGGCATTGAACAGGGGCTACTATATCACCTCGGTTCTCGCTATCGTTGGTTTCTATTTTTCCTCACATTGGCTCCTTGGCGATAACTATTATTTCAATTTCTTCCTTTGTGGTCTCATTGGCGTCCTCACATCACTCGCTTTTGTGTTCATCACGCAATACTACACCGAGTACAAGTATCGTCCGGTACGGTCCATTGCTGAGGCCTCACAAACCGGGCCTGCCACAAATATCATCAGCGGTATCGCGGTGGGTATGGAATCGACCGGCTATCCTGTGTTGGTGATTGCAGGAGCAATTGTCAGCGCGTACTTCCTCGGCGAAAGCTCGGGACTGGCACACGCAGGACTCTTCGGAACAGCCGTCGCAACAATGGGCATGCTCGGCACCGCAGCGTACATTCTCGCAATGGATACTTTCGGACCCATCACGGATAATGCCGGCGGCATTGTGGAAATGAGCCAGCAGCCAAAGGAGATCCGTGATCGTACGGATCGTCTTGACTCCGTCGGCAATACCACCAAGGCCCTTACCAAGGGATACGCTGTCGGTTCTGCTGCACTGGCCGCGTTCCTGCTATTCAGCGCTTATATTGATGAAGTGAAAATTTACATGCCCAGTTTCAGCGGCGTAATCAACCTGAACAAGCCCGAGGTGTTTGTCGGGGCGATGTTCGGTGCAGTGTTGGTGTTTCTTTTCTCGGCTATGGCAATCAAGGCAGTGGGTCGTGCTGCATATGCTATCATCAATAATGTGCGTGACCAATTCAAGAACAATCCCGGCATTATGAAGGGAACATCCAAGCCCGACTATGGTCAGTGCGTGGATATCGCAACGAAGGCAGCACTGCGCGAAATGGTTATGCCCGGTCTGTTGGTGGTGGGTATGCCTGTTGCAGTCGGACTCCTCTTCAAGTGGTTATACGTTTCAACCGGATCGCCGGTCACCGGCGCAAGCGGCGCAGAGGTTGTCGGCGGGTTCTTGATGGTGGGAACAATCGTCGGCATTTTGATGGCGCTCTTCCTTAATAACGGTGGCGGCGCCTGGGACAATGCCAAGAAGTATATTGAAACCGGCGCCTACGGCGGCAAGAAATCTGATCCGCACAAGGCCGCGGTCGTGGGTGATACTGTTGGCGATCCGTTCAAGGATACCGCTGGTCCATCGCTGCACGTTCTCATCAAACTTCTGAGCACGATTACACTGGTGCTCGCACCATTGTTTATTTGATGTTTTTATCATCCTGAGGCCCGACGTTTTCTTGTCGGGACGATGGATCTGATTTGAAATCCCGCTCCAACCTCTGGGGCGGGATTTCTTGTTTTCAAGATCACGCGGAAGTTGGGGTTTTGGATTCTGGATTACAGGTTCTGAATTCCTTCTCCACTTTTCGGTCTCTGCTTTCGTTCTAGTTCTCGCTCTCCACCTCTCCTCTCTCGATTACCTCCTATTGATTTTTGTTTACTGTTGATTGTCGTAGACCCGCCGTGATTCATCTTTTGGCGGGCTACTTGTTTTTTCCTACATTGACATGTGGGAGAACTCACCCCCGGACGAACGTATATTATGCACAGTTCAACCATGCATTTGTTCATATTCTCCCGGAGGTACCTCAAATGAATACACTGAATACTGTCTTTGTTCTTGCCATCACTGCTTTACTGGCTGCAACAAGTCCGGCACAGATGACGCTCAACGCATCCCGCAACCCGGTGCCTGGCGATAGGATCGTTCGTATGCTGGTTGATACAACCGCAGTACACCAAGGTACCCCTGGAGCAAACCGCACATGGGATTTTTCCGGAGTGATCGCGACCGGAGAGTCGACAAAAGTCAGCTACGTCAACCCGGCAGGCACACCTGCAGCGGCGGACTTCCCCAATGCCACCGTGGCAACGGAGTACACTGATGGGGGTGATTCGGCGTACAGTTACTACTTTACCGCGGGGACGCATATTGCATTGTTGGGAATGGCCACCCTCGACGTGAACGTAGTCTATAGCAATGCCGAGGTGCTGATGACATATCCCTTTTCCTTCGGCTCCACTTTCTCCGATATCTCCACGGCCTCGTTCGACATTGAAGAAGGGATTCACGTCGGACGCAAGGGAACGATGAACGCAACTGCGGATGGCGACGGGACGATCCTCCTCCCCGGCGACGTTTCTCTCCCGGCGTTGCGCGTGAAGACGGTTCAAACACAGTCTGATACGACTTACATCAACGATGTCCCGCTCTTCGTGAGCACCGTGCAGATCACCGCCTATCAATGGTATACCGAGTTGAGTAAGTTCCCTGTCTTCGGGATCTCGTATGTCGAGGTGAACACCAACGGCAACATCAGTCATTCGAAATCGGTGGCCATGATCCCGGTGTCAGAGACCGTCAATGTTGAAGAGCCCGGCAGGGGCGTTCCGGCGACATTCTCCCTTGGGCAGAACTACCCCAACCCGTTCAATCCATCGACTGTTATTCGGTATTCGATTCCTACAGAATCACGAGTAACGCTTGACGTGTACAATATGATCGGACAGAGGGTGGCAGTACTGGTCTCAGATGAAATCCAATCGGCAGGAGACCATGAGGCGGAGTTTACAGCGAAGAACCTCCCAAGCGGCGTGTACCTCTATCGGCTCAAAGCCGGTTCACAAGTCGAGCTACGCAAGCTCACGATCATGAGGTAAGAAAGGCAGTCGAGAGTCGGGGCGAAGCGGTTTGAGGTTTAAGGTTAGTATGCAGATGGTGGGAAAAAAGAATCCCGCTCCGGGTTGGGGGCGGGATTTGTGTTACTATTTGATGGTGAAGAGTTCTGGCTTAGGGCGAGTACATTTTTTTTAAACTCCAGCGTAGTCTGTGATGCTATTTCGCCAATCACCTGAACAATCTGGACGAGTGCCAGCATGATGCTCTAGCGCTTGTCGTGTTACCTCTGATATCTCAAACGACATAATGAACCCTTTTGATACTTTGCAGGATTCTGGTTTCTTGATTCAAAAGATTCTGCTTCAATCTACAATCCTAAATCCACAATCTCCAATCTATTTTTACCCTTCCCCCTTCGGGTCCCTCGTCATCAAGTCATGGCAGGCAAGCAAA
>CAZIHJ010000128.1:0-7852 GCA_964538485.1 uncultured Chitinophagales bacterium
GGTCCTACTGTCTCCGGCAGGAACAACTTTGTTGCTCTTCAAGAAGTCATTGTACTGCTGCTTGCTCATTGAGAGCATCTCCGAACTGGAGATGAGACTCAGTTGCTGTCTTCCAGTAACCGGAACAGTACTGCACGCGTTGACCAAGAAAATGAGGGTGAAAAGCATCCCTGCAAGTGTCGAGCGTATCCAGCCATATTTCATCGTCGCAGGTCCTCTCATTTGTCCGACGGGTTCTGTACCCTGGATCATCTCCGGGCCATCAGCAAGGAATGGGGGCAAAGCTGCCCCCATCCTCGTTCATCGCGCAACTTCGATCATGGCTAACGTCCGCGAATCGCTCTTGCCCAATTCCCGCTGCCTGAATTGTAGGCCACGGTGATATTGACGAAGCGTTTGTTGTTTGCCGGGTCGATCTGAACACCTGGAGGTTCTACCCTGAACTTCGCATAGTTGCCATCCTGTGTAATCGCATAGTAGACCTTGCCGGACACAATGGTCAATCCGGGTGTTGACCGAAATGCAGACGCATCCGGCACGAGCACGAAGTCATCGAAACTGGTTGCGGATGTTTCCACAAACAGCGTACGGCGCCATCCGGTGCTGGGAACAAAATCATTCGGGCTCTTGAGCAAAGGAGTAGCACCGCCACGGCCATCTATCCAGAGATCAATAACATTCTGGCTTGCGATTGTAAAATTGAATCGTTGTCCGGCCAGGAATTGGAGACCAGACGGCTCGGTGGACTCGTATTCATACAAGCTCTGGAAGCCATAGCGCACGGTCGGTCCCCATTGCATCGTCACTTCTTGACTCAATGCACCGTTGTTTTGCACCGATTGGATCGAAAACGTATATGTCCCACCATTTGCAAGTCCGAAGACCGTATACGAGCCTGTCGTCGCTCCCGTATTCGTGCTATCAATGACCACACCGAGAGTGGTCTCAGTAACGATCCGGTAACCCGCGAAATCTGTCGATCCGGCATCAGGCGAGGCAGTCCAGGTGAGAAACACTCTTGCATCACCTGAAGATGCTCTGAAATTTGTTGGCGGAGCAAGCTCTGAGGGCGTAAGAATATCACCTTCCTCGTTGCACCCGGGGAGAGTGAAGAATCCAATTCCTCCAATCAAGGCCAACACAAAGGCACTGCGCATAAGTTTGATCATATTTGTTTCTCCTTAAATCCTGGTTGTATAGAAAATGAGAGTTATTTTTTCTTTGTGTTCTTACCTGCTTTCCAGTCCTGCCCGGGCGGTCTCCATGGAGTCACGTACGAATACAGTCTGCGACTGTACTTCACTTGGTAAAAATCCCGGTCGGTAGAGTATCGCTTTGAAGGTCGTTGTTCTTGCGACAAAGACTTCGCTTGCTCCATACACGACGTAGTGACTGGTGCGATCGGGAACAGAACCATCGGTCGTATACCGGAGCGTATCTCCGGGCCGGAAATCATCAGCCGTGGCAGGGGCATCCCTTCCTTCCGTGTTTCCCATGTGAACCAATCCGAATATCATCAGCAACACTGCGGCCAAAACGCCAAACCATTTGCTCATAATCATATCCTTTTTGTGTGTCACTCAGAGACCGAACAGCAGGCCCGCGGTAATGACATAGAAGTCGCTATTCACGTCATTACTCCCCGGAAAATTCTCGAACTCGTAGTTCAGAAAAACGTATCTGATATCGCCAACGAGTTTTGCCACTGATCCCAGGGGCAACTCCACGCCACCGCCGAAATGCCACCCGAATTCTTGTTTTGTCTCACTGGTGATAGTACCGGGGCTTCCAAGAAATCCGGGAGGAAAATTGTACTCGAGCGTGGTATTGTACCACCCCGCGCCGATCGCTCCGTACACGACCGGGATCGGATACAACAAGCCTGTCACCATGATCGGCCAGCTCTTTGCCTTCACAAATCCGTTGCCGTATTCCTCTTCCCGGTAGTTGATTGATGCTTCCACCCCCAGTGCCTCCGAGAACTTGAGTCGCAGTGCAGCCCCGCCCATCACACTGGCACCATCGGAATCTTGTGACTTGTAAATGCCGATCTGAGGTCCGAATCCTATACTGCCTTGAGCCGCAACCGGCAGCACGGCGAAGAAGATCAGACCAAGTGTCATAACCAAACGCATTACCATTGTATTCTTCCTTGATAGTTGTTTACCCCTGTGACCATCGTTGCTGTTATTCGACTTTCGAAATTAACAACCAGGTTTCCTTTACCGGGGGGGTGAAGTCATGTTGGTTCCTGGTACGCTTGACAATACCTATACGGGGAACGAGCCAGGTATGAGTATCACGTCCATAGTTCAACCCGGCAACACGGCGCCACACATGAAACGATTCGTTCGATGGCCCCTGGGGTGTGTCGATTGCGTCTATTCCAACTACACTATTTGAGTCGACACCTGTTCCCCAAGAAGCTCCGATCTCCAGGGGAAAGATGAGGACCTCCGGATCACCGGATGATCGCGTTTCGTAAAACCCAATCGTGTTTCCATGGACAGCCACATAGGTGGTCTCCTGCAACAGCCCGCGAGTCGTTATCCACATGCGCGCTGATGTATGATCAACCAGTTCTGTATCACGACCAACTGAAACTGTGGCGGTATCCGTTTGTCCTGCCAGGCTGTCGTATACACTATAGGTCCAACTCATGCCAGCAGCGTTCGGAAACTCTGTAATTGCAAAAGTGCGGTTACTTGCCGGATCAGCAAGTTGATCCGTGTTGTCGTTGCATGCAGCGACGCCAAGCAGTACTATGAGCACGACCAGACTCCATGCGTGCAAGTGAATACCCTTCAAGGTTTTGCAGCGCTCACGATGATTGTTCTTCAGGTAATCTCCAGGAAAGTGCAACTCATACCTCAATTAAGAAATGGCGTCATTTCATTTTCGGACAACTGCATAGCATCATACCTCGATTTTTGTCATCCGGTTGGACGTGTTCTATGGAACAACACCCATTGAGTTTATGACGTTGAGAAACTTAGGGGATAGTCGGCTGCAATGAAATCGCCCATAAGGATGAAAGAATAGTTAATCCTCTGAAAACAGGAGGTTTTTCAACAGATGGGACGCAGAGGGGGGCACTATTCGCTGAAGTTGTTCGTTCCTTGGAAGGAACCCGTCTATTTCTGTTGGGTGGTCTGTTCGTCTCTCTGTCGCCAACACTCCCAGCCAGAGTGTTTCCCTTTGTCTTTTGACCGCCCGAAGCGGGCCGGCCGGTATAGTACTTCGACTCCACTACTCATCGTGGGCAGAACATACTCTTGAATCTCCCGGCAATCGCACCGCTCGAGGTCGGTAGCCTGCAGCTCTCCTTGCAAGGACAACAACGAACTGTTGTACATAGAGTGCACTGATCGTGAGTACTCCTGAACTCGGTTTGCATCGTAGACGGCAACACTCACTGCAGTCTGAATACTTGTTGTTAATCGTTCAAACGTCCGTTGAGCCACTCTTTTTGCAAAAGCAGAGATATCTCCGTCCCGCAGAGTACGATCGAGGTGCTCCAGCGGTTCAAGAGTGATGTACGACAGGTGAAGATTTTCGGGAGACGCGATGATGTGTCGCGCAAACTTTCCGAGGCACCCGATGGTGAAGGGCGTACCGCCATAACACGTGGAGAGTACCATGAGGTCAAACGTTGAAGAATCGCGCGTGAAACCTTCCAGCCCGACCTCAAGGTCATGGATAGTAAACACCCGGTCAGGAGAGGAGGCATCGTAGTCCGTGCCAGGGAACTCGGGGATTTCGTGGCCGTAGTAGAGGAACATATTCACTCTCTCGCGCCGGTTGCTCAGACTCGAGCGACGGTACATCTCCACTTCGGGGTTGAAGCGTTTCTGATCGCGCCAGTACAGTTCATTCATGACGAGTTGTCCATTCCGGTAATACAAGAATTCGCCATCATGAAGAGGAAAAAAGAACAGGAAACGTTCCCTGGATCGCTGGTGAAAGATGAACACCTCGGCGTGAGGATTGTCTTGCGCTACCTTTTTCGCGCTTGCCAGAACCTCCTCGTCTGCATTGAATTCGTTACCACTGGTATCGTGATAGAGATAGTCACCGTCACCGTGAATGACAAACACGATTGAGTACAGCGTCGCCAGCTTACTCTCCTCTGTATGTGGAACGGCGCGCTGAACGGGAAGGTCTGCGCATGAAAGCAGCAGTGTCATGAGCACAGCACTACACAGGCCCGAGAAGGTTTTTGAGGAACGCCTGGCACCGGCAGATAGCACTTGCAGGCAGGGCATACTGAACACCTTGAATATCCGCCGCGGAGTAGTTACACCAACAGTACAATCAAAATGATGATCAAGAGCAGTGTAACAACACTGATGGTTATCACCTCTGCGGCTTGCTCCATATCCTGCACAACGTAGTCAGAGAACTCGTTGAGTTGTTCGTCTGGCACCTGCACAAATCCATTGTTGCCGGCGAGTTCATCCTGTTTCTCTTGCAGCGAGGCTCTGAACTGGTCAATGCCTTGGTTGCCGTCTTTTGCAATTGATGGCGAATTCTGGATCAGATCCAGGGCTGTGGACATGGTGCGAAATGACTCCCCGAGGATTCTGCGTTTCTCGGATGGTTCGGCTGTTGCTTTCACTTTGTTTGCGGTATCGTTGAAATACTTTTGAAGTTCCCGTTTCCCGCCCGCATGGACCGGGATGGCCAGAACAATCGTCATGACGATGACGCCAACTGCTATTCGTGTTGTCATTGCTGTACCTTTCTTAAGTGGACGACATGGTTGACTGAAATAACACACCGGTTTTGATAATATATCATCCGATTGCACCCATACTGCTATTGAGCGGTGCGCAATGACGACAATGTTTCGCGCTATATTGTCGATGGTCCCACCGATCGCCACACTTGCACCGCTCTTGGCCCCTGGAGGCCTTCATTCTCTGTCGTGTGTTTCTTCCGAGGGCTTCCGCGTTTGTATAAATATGCAGGACTGACTTGAATTGCTTGCAGCACACACATATACATGCATTTCCCCTCACATCGAAACCGACGTAGAGTGTGTTCTGGACGTCTGCGTCAACCCGAAACTGATGGGCGAGTTCCAACCCCGTTTCATTCTGACCCGGAGTAATGAGTGGGCGCTGTTTGCCGTTTACAACCACGTAGCTGGTTGTGTCAAGGAGCAATCGGATCTGGCTATAGTGTGCTGCCTCGAGTGATGTTTCTCCCAACAGTACATTCGCCGTCAGGGGGAGGTGAAGTGTCCTGGTGGTATTGTTGACCACGATCCATTCCTGATTCTGCAGCCGGAGAGATACCTCCGTAACGACGAGGACCACGGAATCATAACTTGCCGGTCCATTGATGAGATAGAGTCTCAGTTGTCCGGTGTCCTCCAGTTCGTTTGTGCATCCGGGGATCACACCCAAGATCCCGGTGATCAACACAACCGCCCGCAAGTTCTGTTTCAGTATCGATTTCATCTGACCACATTGTTTGAGTTGCACCTGCACTTTGGAACGGGAGCTCATTGACATTCTCATCCACGGAGAAAAGTAGTAGACAGTTTGCTTGGAACAAATCGCCCAAAGGAATGAAAGAGTAGTTAATCCTACACCGAGGGCGGTTGGATTTCGGAATGTTAGATGTGGCGGAGTTCGTCAATGAATGTCATTGGAGGACTTCGTGATGCACGTGTTCGCATCCCGTCCATACGAGGCCTTGTCGGCTGACTGTCCGAGTCAGGCCGACCGATGATAGAGCGAGGTTCAGAAGAAGTATCGAGCTCCGATGCCGGCATCAAGACCGAAGCCGGTCGATGATGTCAACTGAAGTGACGGCACGAGTTCCAGAAATACGTCGATGGGTGTGTTGCGTGGTAGCCATGCAATGCCGAACACACCCCGAATTGCCAGAGAGGCGTCATACCCGGCGCCACTGTTGATGCGTCCACCAATGCCGTAAAACAGAGGGAATCGTTCAGACGACCGAATGGCATCAAAAGAATGCCAAAGGTAATCCATGTGAAAATGGATGCGACTTCTCCCGTCATAATACCCCTTGTATTTCCCTCCTATGCGATCTCCGCCGATTGACCAACCGAGACCAAAGGCAAACGCGTTCGCCGGTGAGGTCCATAACTTTGCGCTGATTCCGGTTGGCTCACCGATGATCACGCCGAGTCCGAAAGCACGGTCCTGTGCCATGGACCCCTGGACGCCGAGGAATAACAATAGAGCAACAACCAGACATGGAAATTGTTTCATTGAGATAAGTCCTTTCCAAAGAGTGAATACGATAATTCCCTGGGTCCAGTCCTGACTCATCCACTTTGATTCAATGAATCAGGACAGTGGGGAGGGGCTCGCCAATACAACGCCTGCTCCATCGGGGGAAAATCGGTGTACCCTATTTGAGTGTGCCGTCTTCCGCTGCGTCCTTCATCTTCTCATTCGCAAAAATGGCAACTTCGACGCGCCTGTTTTGCTGACGACCGGCTGCCGTCTCGTTCGAGGCAACGGGGTGCAACTCGCCGAGTCCTACCGTTGAAATTCTTGAGCCGGCGACGCCCTGACCCTTTTGATGATCAGCAACTGCTTGTGCGCGACGTTCGGAGAGCGTCTGGTTGTGATCTTCGCTGCCTTCGTTGTCGGTATCACCCTCGATAAGTATGTTTGTGTCGGGATACTTATTGAGTATCCTCGAAAGGCTCTCAATGTTTGCCTTTGCTCCGGGCTGAAGCTCGTAAGAATTCGTCGCGAAGAGGATTCCTGAGTCGAATGTAATTTTGATTCCCTCGCCCACTCGTTCAATCTTTGCATTGGAGAGGTCCTGCCTCATCTCTTCTGCGCGCTTGTCCATATTGTGACCGATGATTGCGCCGGTTGTTCCTCCGACCGCGGCCCCGATGATGGCACCAAGAGCAGTATTCCCGGCCGCCTTTCCAATGAGGCCGCCAACAACTGCGCCGCCCCCCGCGCCAATTGCGCCACCCTTCACAGCGTTACTGGCCGAGCATCCCACCATGGAGAGACACATTGCGAATGCAATGACTCCGTTTGTCGTTGTTTTCATAGCAGTTCCTTTCCCAAAAAAATCATGATTACACTGTACCGACAAGATGCTTCTGAACATTGATGTCACAATACCTTTTGTCCGCGAATAACCTTGAGTAGGACCACAACAATGGCAATAACGAGAAGCACATGAACCAACCCGCCCATCGTGTATGAAGTGACCAGACCCAGAAGCCACAGTATGACCAGAACAACAGCGATTGTATACAGCATACGAGGCCCCTTTTTCTTTCTCGTTGAGTGGATAGCGATAACAAAGCGGTGTTTCCTCCGGATACTTCCGGTCGTTCCATGAAACGTTCCGCTCAGTTTCCGGAGCGGAACGTCCATGACTACAATCTGCTCTACTTCAGTACGCGGAATTCAATGCGTCTGTTGTTTGCCCGACCATCGTCGGTGTCGTTTGAATCGATCGGCTCATCCTCGCCCTTCCCTGTAACGGTCAGGACGCTGGAAGCAATACCCTTCTTAACAAGCCAGGTCTTTACCGATTGTGCGCGACGAAGAGAGAGTTTTTCGTTGTATGAATTCGACCCAATGGCGTCGGTATGTCCGGCAATCAGCACCTTCAAATCAGGCTGGGCTACGAGTGCATTGTATGCCATCTCAAGGATCTTTTCGGAATCCTTCGTCAGAGTTGCCTTGTTGAACTCGAAATTCACGCCTCTCAAGACTGTTGTTTTGCCTCTCTCCAGGACGATCGTTTCTTTCAACACGTCGTCCTTCGGATCAAGAGGATTCGATTTCCGCGTCACTTCGGCACCGTCAGAAATTCCGCCGGCATCCGTATCGGA
>CAZIHJ010000129.1:0-1158 GCA_964538485.1 uncultured Chitinophagales bacterium
TGGGATGCGCGCCATCCTTGTTCTCTTCATGGTAACCCCGACCTCTCAGGGAGGGCTTGGCTTCGATACTGTTGCTGCAACATCGTTATACGGCACGTATACAATGTCAGTTTACTTCACGGGTCTGCCGGGAGGTTTCATCGCAGACAGGTTTCTTGGCGCCCGTCTTGCGGTGCTCATTGGTGGAATCATCATCGCTTGCGGACACTTCACGATGATATTTCATTCGCTGCCGTTTTTCTATACCGGACTGGTTCTCATTTCGATTGGAACAGGCTTGCTCAAACCGAATATCAGCACAATGGTCGGCAGTCTGTATGAGAAAGACGACCCGAGACGTGACAGCGGCTTCTCGATTTTTTATATGGGAATCAATATGGGGGCTGTACTTGCGCCGTTGGTGTGTGGTTATCTGGCGCAGTCAGAGAGTTTCAAGCTCGTACTTGTTTCGTGGGGGATTGATCCGACGGCGAGCTGGCATTGGGGATTTGCCGCGGCCGGTGTGGGCATGCTCTTCGGTCTGACCGTATACGTCCTGCAACGCCGCCGACTTGCGCACGTTGGGAACAGAGTTCAGAAGAAGTCCGTGCAGAAGAAGACAACTCTTGAACCACTCACCAGGGCGGAATGGAAGCGGGTTGCCGTGGTTTTTATTTTCTTCGCTTTCACAGCGTTGTTCTGGGCTGCGTACGAACAGAAGGGCGCAAGTCTGAATCTCTTCGCGCTCAAACTCGTCCGGACTGAAGCGTTTGGTTGGGTGTTCCCTTCAAGCTGGCTTCAATCGCTCACAGCGTTCTTCGTTATCGGACTTGCCCCGCTCTTCTCGATGCTCTGGGTAAGAATGGGAGATCGACAGCCCTCGAGTCCGGCAAAGTTTTCTATCGGACTCCTGTTCATTGGACTGGGGTACGTCTTGATGGTCCCGGCAGCGGCGCTTACTGTGGCAGGAAAGATCAGTCCATTCTGGTTAGTGGGCCTGTACTTTCTTGAAGTGGTGGGAGAAATGTGTCTGAGTCCGGTAGGTTTGAGCACTGTAACGAAACTTGCTCCTGCGAAGCTTCTCGGCATATTGATGGGTGTGTGGTTTCTCGCGTCGGCGATCGGGAATAAAATCGCCGGATACCTCGGAGGGTTTTTCATAGCTGAAGATGCAGATCG
>CAZIHJ010000129.1:1258-7851 GCA_964538485.1 uncultured Chitinophagales bacterium
GTGAGTGGGACAACGAATAACCTCTTTGCGGTAACATTTGCTGATGCGGATAATGGGTACGCGGTTGGTACGGGGAGGATTCTTCGGACAACCAATGGAGGGCTCAGTTGGGTTCTGCAACAACCCGGTGTTACAACCGATTTGTATGGTGTCAGCTTCAGTGATTCCGATAAGGGAACGGCTGTCGGCCAATCCGGACGAATTCTTCGAACTACTAACGGTGGATTTCCCACGAGCGTTGATGAGAGCGGGTTGCCACCCCTCACTTTTCAATTGAAGCAGAACTATCCGAATCCGTTCAATCCCGGCACGACGTTTCAGTTTCAGGTTCCGCGCACATCGCACGTCACCATCACTATTTCTGATGTCACGGGAAAGAAGATTCTCGACCTCTTCGACGGAGAGGTAAGCCCCGGCGTTCATAGCGTCTTCTGGAACCCTGATCGCGTTGCGAGTGGAACGTATATTTATCGCATTGAAGCCAACGGCTACGTTGAATCAAGGAAGCTAGTTCTCCTGAAGTAGTGGGCGCACCCATGACCTTCCTCAGTCTGAAGATTGTCATCCGATGCAAGGATTTCTCCGACTCACGTCGTTTCTATTCCGATACACTCCAACTTCCTGTGATTCAGGAGTGGGATGAAGAGCAAGGGAAGGGATGTGTATTCGGGTTTGGCGAACATGGGAACGCAGGGTTCCTGGAGATTTATGAAATGACGAAAGCTGATTCGCGATTCAAGACCGAATTCCATACACTTGTGAATTCTGACAAGATCGATATTCAACTTGGCACGGAATCACTTGATGAGTGGATAAAGCGCCTGGACGGACAGATTGAATTCCGCGGTCCGGAGACTCTTCCCTGGGGCCAGCGATGGATTCAGTTGCGCGACCCGGACGGCGTGCTGGTTGCCATCTACGAAGGACTCGATCCATCAAAGGAATAGAACTTCTGTTTGTCGGGGGAATCAACCACATCATCATTAATCGGAGGGTACCATGAAAAACCCATTGCGTTTCGTTGTCTGCACGCTCTTTCTGGCTGCGTGCATACTGACCGTGGCGTCGACTGCGTCTGCGCAGGATCCCTTGTCCGTCGGGTCAAATATCTACAAGAAAGTATTCGAAAATGAGCGTGTGCGGATGCTGGAAGTGACATTTCAGGCAGGAGATAGTATCGGTATGCACTCGCATCCTGACCATGCCGTGTACGCGTTGAAAGCCGGTAGTCTGAGAATCTATGAGCAAGGTGCGAAGCCCATGGAGATCACCATGAAAGAAGGCGAAACGGCATTCCTTCCTGCACAAACACATGCAGCAAAAAATATCGGCAAGTCTGCAATGAAAGTGCTGGTGGTCGAACTGAAGGAAGCACCGATGAAGAAAGAGATGAAAGAGGAGAAGAAGTAGTCCTGGCATCATAGCTTGCAACGTGTTCATTCATTTGGTAGCTTGTTGCAGTAACACGTTGCAAGCTATTCGATCCAATGTTCTTATTGACAAGAATGAGGTGAGTCATGCGGTATAATTCCAGGCGGATGGGGTGGATTACAGCGGTATTCATGTTCGTTCTTTCAGGTGTTGCTTCTTCAGCCCCGGTGGTTACCACAGTCTCACCATCATCAAATTCACGTTCCGCATCTTCGACCACTTCCATTACGATTGACTTCGACCGTCCGGTTTCTCCAGGCTCCGTCAACGATACGACATTTAAGATCTTCGGTCATTGGTCTGGGGTTCCCCAGGGAACAGTGACACTCGAGAACAACAACCATCGACTTCGCTTCACACCATCCCGTGGGTTCAATGCCGGTGAATATGTCATGGTCAATCTTGCGAAGGGAATCAAAGACACCAGCGGTCAACAAATGGCGCAGGGATACGCGTGGATGTTCTGGATCAAGCCCGCTGTAGGCAGCATGGACCTGCAGGAAGTCGATCAGCTTGCGCTTCGACGTACCGGTGAAGGCCATATCCAAACCTACGGAGCGTATGGTGGAGACTTCGATGGGGATGGTTGGATGGACCTTGCCATGTCCAATGAGATTACAGATGATGTTCGGGTGATGATGAATGATGGAACAGGAATGTACTCATCGTTCGAGGTTTTCCCGCTTCCCAGCGGCAATACTCCGAGCCCGAACGAAGGAGCCGACTTCAATGGCGATGGCAAACTGGACTACGCCGTTGGCAATGCAGGCAATGACCGGTTGACCATCATGCTCGGAGATGGCACTGGTGGTTTCTCATCGCTGGTGAGTTATCAGGCAGGCAGTGGAGTACGAGGTGTTTGTGTGTTGGATCTGGATGGGGATGGCGATTGGGATGTGGTTACCGCGCATCGTGGAGGGAACAACCTTGGGATTCACCTGAACAATGGCAATGGTACATTTGCCCCACGTGTTCTTGTGGAAGCCAACGGCAATCAGGAGACCGCGTGTGCAGTAGGTGACGCCAACAATGATGGCGTTCTCGACGTGTTTGTGGGTTCGTACGCCAGCAATGAAATTGCCCTGATGCTCGGGAATGGAAACGGCGGCCTGACGTTTTCAGCCGAACGTCCGGCGAAGGGGAAGCCCTGGATGATTGCAACTGGCGACATCAATGGCGACGGCAATATTGATGTGGTTTCGGCGAACTCAACCTTCAACAACGCAGGAGTTGTCTTTGGCAATGGCGCAGGCGGTCTCGATACAGCCCGGACATATCCGGTTGGTAACTTTACGCTCGCAATCGATGTGGGTGATATTGACGGCGACGGTGATCTCGATCTGGTAACGAGCAACTATGGCAGCGGCAACTGGACGGTGTATGAAAACAACGGCAGCGGAGTGTACGCCAACGCGCGTACTCTGGATGCCACTACAGCCGGTTCATGCGCAACCCTCTATGATCGGGACAACGACGGCGATATGGACATGACGGGAATAGACGAGATTGATGACCTTGTATTCCTGTTTGAGAATCCAGGAGCTGTGGGAGTCGAGCCGGATGTTCCGCTACCTTCAGCCGTTGTGCTTTTGCAGAACTATCCGAATCCCTTCAATCCGGTGACGACGCTTCAATTCCGTATAGCGGCATCGGATCGTGTGTCACTCAAGGTGTATGATATGCTCGGCAGGGAAGTCGCGGTGGTGGTGAATGAATTCCTTTCCGCCGGTGAGCACGAGTATACCTTCGACGGCAACGGTTTGGCCGGTGGTTTCTACGTTGCCCGACTGGTTACAGCTACATCATTCGCAGAGCCACGCAAACTCGTTCTTGTAAAATGATCTTGCCTTTTTTCTAATTGATTGTTGTTTGCTGCTCATTGTTAATTGTTTTTCTCTTCGAATTCCCCCGTCTTCCGGTTCTTGCGGACGTTGTCCCATGTAAAGTACCGGCCGTTCATTGCAATGTAGACTCCCACCGGTAACGTCTGTACGAAGGCCAGCGCG
Organism: uncultured Chitinophagales bacterium; assembly: GCA_964538485.1. GTDB lineage: Bacteria > Bacteroidota > Ignavibacteria > UBA10030 > UBA6906 > JBJXHC01. The sequence goes on from CAZIHJ010000129.1 coordinate 4,696, forward strand.
CTCCCAAGGTTGAATAACCCATCCGAGCTTCCGAATTTATACGGCACCATTGCGCCGGTAAGGACCACGGTCTTTCCGGTGATATTCTTGCCCAGAGTCTCCGCTGTTTGCTCCATCGTATCCGTGCCATGCGTGATCACAATCCTGTCTTCCTTTGCGTTCTTGCATTGATCCAGGATCACCTGCCTGTCGGCGTCGGTCATTTCGAGACTGTCGATCATCATGAGAGTTCTCGTTTCCACGTCCACCTTGGATCGACCGAGCTTCAACATCTCGGGAAGGTGAGTGTCTTTGAAGAAGAGCGATCCATCCAACTCGTTGTACTCTTTGTCGAACGTGCCGCCGGTAATAAAAATCCTGATTGCCATGAGTGTCCTGTGATTGATAAATGGTGCTGCGAAACTACCGAATGCAAACGTGAATGTCAAGAAACAATTAGCAATCAGCAATGAGCCCGCCAAGAGGTGAAGCACGGCGGGTAAACAACAATCAATGGGGTGATACAGGAGAATAGCGGAGAGCAGAGGGCAGAGAGCAGAGAGCAGAGAGCAGAGAGCAGAGAGTGGTTGGTCCAGAATCCCAAATCCACAATCCAGAATCGATGAGTCGACCCAACATACGAAGTGTTGGAGGGGGGACGCAAGCTGGAGTCATGGAGTGCAGGTCGATTGGAGAAATAACTGCAAAGGTCGCGATGCGTTTGCGTTCTTTGTGGTGAGATTCAGTCAAGGATTGTATTCTTAAACTGAGACCGGCGGACTTTCTCGGAAAGAAAGTAACATCATCCCTTGATTCTCCGCATGAAACTCTGTAAGATCACTGTGTGAACACGATTTACCGTATACGCCATGCAAATGCCCTTAATGCCATAAGCAAGGTGATCTCCCCATGAAACATTTTATAATCGTTTTCTTTTTTGCCTTGACAATGTTGGCTACACCCACCTCAGTTCTATTTGCCCAGTGGGTGCAGACCAATGGTCTATACGCTCCATATAGCGGACGTATCCATACTCTTGCTGTATTGGGATCGAATCTCTTTGCCGGGACGTATCTCGACGGCGTCTTCCTTTCCACCAATAACGGCGCAACTTGGACAGCCGTTAACACTGGTTTGACGAATCCTAACGTCTTATCACTTGCCGTTTCGGGCACGAATCTCTTTGCCGGGACGTATGAGGGCGCTTTTCTGTCCACTAATAATGGTACAAACTGGACAGCGGTCAACAACGGCTTGATAGCTAATGCCGTCTGGTCTTTTGCTGTCTTTGGGACTAATCTCTTTGCCGGGACTAACAACGGCGTCTTTCTTTCCACCAATAATGGTACAAACTGGACTTCCCTCGACCCGGGTATTCAGGACTATGTCGTCCGCTCTTTTGCTGTTATAGACACGAATCTCTTTGCCGCGACTAATGGCAGCGGCGTCTTTCTTTCCACCAATAATGGCACAAGTTGGACACCCGTCAACACCGGCTTATACCCCAGTGTTCAATGCCTTGCCGTTTCGGGGACGAATCTCTTTGCCGGGACTTCTGGAGACGGCGTCTTTCTTTCGACCAACAATGGCACAAGCTGGACACGTGTCAGCACCGGCTTGCCGAGCGGTTATGTCTTGTCTCTTGCCGTTTCGGACACGAATCTCTTTGCTGGGACTTTTGCCAACGGCGTCTTTCTTTCCACCAACAGCGGCACAAGATGGACTGCAGTCAGTACCGGCTTGACGGACTTTCACATCAGATGTCTTGCCGTGTCGAGGACGGATATCTTTGCCGGTACTGAAGCCGGGGGTGTCTTTCTTTCCACCAATAGCGGTACAACCTGGACAGTTGTCAACACCGGATTGAACTATCTTGACTTCTCATCTTTAGCTGTTTCGGACACCAATCTCTTTGCCGGGAGTCGTAGCAGCGGCGTCTTTCTTTCCACCAATAACGGCGCAAGCTGGACAGCTGTCAACAACGGCTTGACGAACTTTCTCGTCCGTTCTTTGGCTGTTTCGGACACGAATCTCTTTGCCGGGACTGCTATCGGCGTCTTTCGTTCGACCAATAGTGGCGCAAGCTGGACATCTGCCAACACCGGCTTGCCGAGCGATTATGTCTTGTCTCTTGCTGTTTCGGACACAAATCTTTTTGCAGGGACTTATCTCAATGGCGTCTTTCTTTCCACCAATAACGGTGCAAGCTGGACAGCTGTCAACAATGGCTTGGCGGGTCTTCAAGTCCGGTCTCTTGCAGTATCGGGGGAGAATCTCTTTGCCGGGACGTATCCCTACGGTGTCTTTCTTTCCACCAACAGTGGCACAAGCTGGACAGCCGCCAACTCCGGCTTGTCGAGTAATTACGTATTCTCTCTCGCCGTTTCGGACACAAATCTCTTTGCCGGAACTGAAAACGGCGCCTATCGTTCCACCAATAGAGGTACAAGCTGGACACCTGTCAACACCGGCCTGACAAACTTTGAAATCTGGTCTCTTGTCGTATCGGGGACGAATCTCTTTGCCGGTACGTATCTCGACGGCGTGTTTCTTTCCACCAATAACGGCACAAGCTGGACAGCCGCCAACACCGGTCTGTCGAGCGACTACGTATTTTCTCTGGCTGTTTGGGACACGAATCTCTTTGCCGGAACCGATAGCGGTGTGTGGCTGAGGCCGTTGTCGGAGATGGTCACGTCGGTGGAAATATCATCAACTGATTTGCCGACCCATTTCACTCTGGAGGATAACTATCCCAATCCCTTCAATCCTACGACCACGATCTCGTTCAGCCTTGCTTCCAAAGCATATGTCTCATTGAAGGTGTTTGATGCTGTGGGAAGGGAAGTCGCTGTCCTTGTCTCAGAAGAATTGTCTGCCGGGGGATACACACGTCGATGGGACGCATCAGCGTTTGCAACTGGTGCGTATTTCTATCGCTTTCAGGCAGGGTCATTTATCCAGACGAAGAAACTGATTTTACTCAAATGACGGACAACTGCAGATAGAAGCAGGACCCCGACCGCTTTTCGTTGATAGGCTCAGTTGAGTTCACTCACTAGACAACAAAGCCCCTATGCAGGGGCTTTGTTGTGTGTTGGAATGACTGGAACTACTACTGGTGTGCCCGTCTGTTGGCGATGAAATAAAATGCAACGAGTCCGAGTCCGCCGAGGA
>CAZIHJ010000130.1:0-7801 GCA_964538485.1 uncultured Chitinophagales bacterium
TATCCCAATCCCTTCAACCCGGAAACACACATCAGGTATCGACTCAAAGAATCCGGGTTCGTGTCGCTCAAGGTGTATGACGTTCTTGGAAGAGAAGTTGCACAGCTTGTCAATGAACAGATCGAGGCGGGTGATCACACCGTATCGTGGAATGCAAGCACAATGGCCAGCGGAGTGTATTTCTACACACTCAACGCCAATGGCGTAGTGGAGACGCGTCGCATGATGCTTGTGAGATAGTTATGCCTGCTCTAATACTCCATTACTCCAATGCTCCATTTATCCCATTGGCTCACCGCTTGGCTATCTTGACTTTGCCCACACGGTTTAATACCTTTTGTGCGAAGTTTGATGCCCGCCGTCACGCAGACTCGCTACGACAGGCAGGAAAACGATTTCAACTCTAAGGAGGAGTGCATATGCGAATGATACAACAGGGTTCAGTACGCAACACACTGGTGGGACTGGCTGTGCTTGCGATAGCCGCGATGGCATCCGGCTGCGGAACCGTGGAAGAAACCACCGATACCTCGATGGACAATACCTGGACACAGCCGACGCCGGCAGTCAACACTGCCCGCCTTGAGTATCGTGTCGACAGTATTGCCACGGAAAACCGCCGGCTCAAGCAGCAACTTGATGGCATGGCAATGGAGTCGCGCAATCTTGCATCGCGCAACTCGGAACTCGAAGCGCGCTTGAATGAAGCCCTCGCCACACCAAAAGCGCCTCCGCCCCCCGCGGATTTCACCTCCGCCTATTCGGCTGCTCTCGCAGAATATCGCAAGCGAAATTTCGCAGGCGCCGCAGAGCAATTTGAATCGTTACTGAAGGCGGGGATCAAAGAGGACCTGGCCGACAACTGTCATTACTGGCTGGGAGAATCGTACTACGGTCTGGGGAAATTTGGCGATGCGCTCGAACACTTCCAGATGGTCTTCAACTATGTGAAGTCCGAAAAGAAAGACGATGCGCAGATGATGATCGGCAACTGCTATGTAGCGCAACGCAACAACTCAGCAGCGAAGGCGGCATTCAATAAACTCGTTTCAACCTATCCAACAAGCGCATACGTGAAGCGCGCACAGGAAAAGTTGGCAACGCTGAAATAATCTCCATTGGTGATCCTGAAAACGAAAAACCCCGGCCAACCAGTCGGGGTTTCTTCTTGTCAAACGTTTCTTTGCTCTCAATTTTCCCTCCTCCGCTTTTCCGCTCTTCGCATTCCGCTCTTAGCTCTGCCTTTTTCCAGAGATAAAATCCTCCACCAACTGCACATCATCAGGACTGCCAATGAACAACGGCGTGCGCTGATGTAGTTTCTCCGGCTTGATATCGAGAATGCGTTGCTTGCCGTCTGATGCGCGGCCGCCGGCCTGCTCAACGATATACCCGAGCGGGTTATTCTCATACATCAGGCGCAACTTGCCATTCGGATTCTTCGAATCACCCGGGTAGCAATAAATTCCTCCATACAGCAATGTTCGATGAACATCTGCAACCAGTGAACCGATATAGCGCGCAGAGTACGGACGACCTGTTGCCTTATCTTCCTGTTTCAGGTGTTGTACATACTTCCGGATTGATGGGTCCCACCGCTCCACATTTCCTTCATTCATACTATAAATGGAGCCGCGCTTCGGAATGCGCATATTCTCATGCGAGAGCAGAAATTCCCCCACGGTCGGGTCCAGCGTAAAACCATGCACGCCATGCCCCGTGCTGTACACAAACATCATGCTCGAACTGAAGAGAATATACCCCGCAGCCACCTGCTTGTGTCCCGATTGCAGCACGTCTTCCATTGTCCCTCTGCCCGAGGGCGTCACACGCTTGAAGACCGAGAAGATGGTTCCGACGGTAATGTTCGCATCAATATTCCCCGAGCCATCAAGCGGATCATACAGCAACACATACTTGCCATGCGGATACGGATCGGGAATATGCAACAGGTCTTCGTTCTCCTCCGAGGCCATGACACACAGGTGTCCGCCGTGGTCCATGGCTTTGAAAATCGTCTCGTCGGCAAACTCATCCAGTTTTTTCACCTCATCGCCGCTGATATTCATGCGATCGGTTTTGCCGAGAATATTCACGAGGCCGGCTTTGCTGACGTCACGCCACACGAGCTTTGCCGCAAGGGACAAGGAATGCAGCAAACCGGAAAACTCACCGGTTGCATCGGGATGGCTGCGTTCACCTTCCATGATGTGCCGTTCCAGTGTCATAAACTTCGACAGCGTCGGAGTTGCAGCCATATAGTCTTCCTTACTGATTGGACAACGAACGTGAGGTTCTGACCCTTGGTGCGAGAGCAATCCAGGGAGTGTTCCGAACGGGGAAACGTGGTTGAATCTACAGAATCACAGGGAGAGTTGCAAGGAATCAGCGCGCGAAGCGTGAGAGGAATTCTGCAATCCCCTTGTGGTACAACGTGGCTGAAATGATATGCCCATCGTTGTGACCACCGGAAATCTGGAGAAACTCCTTGGGTTCGTGTGCAGCATCATACAGCGCCTGGCCATGTTCAAACGGAATAACTTCATCAGTGGTACTGTGAATGATGAGGAGTGGACACCTCAAGCGTTGAACGAATTCCACGGTCGGATACCGATAACTGAGCATGTAACGGACAGGAAAGATGGGATAGACATTTGACGCCATGTCTGCGAGCGAGGTGAACGTGGATTGGAGAATCACCGCGCGTGGCGAGTTCGTGACTGCAAGCTGCGCCGCAACAGGTCCGCCAAGCGACAACCCGACGACAATGATTCGATCCGGGCTGTAACGCTGGTCTGTGATGAGATGGTTCCATGCAGCCCGGGCATCTTTGTACATTCCTTCCTCGTCCGGCTCTCCTTCACTTGTACCGTACCCGCGATAGTCAAAGACAAGGATGGCATGACCAAGACGGTGGAATTGCTTGATGTACTCCATCAAGGTGGAGATGTTGCCGCCGTTACCATGACAGAAGAGCACCACAGTCGCAGAAGATTCCGCAGGAACGAACCACGCACCGAGTCGCAGACCGTCCTCCGTGATAATCTCCACGTCAGTGAATTTCAGTCCAACAGTCTCCGGCGTTGCCCCGACATCACGTATCGGGAAAAACACAAATCTGGATTGATTGAAATACAGAAACCCTGCAATCAACAAATAGACAAGCAAAGTCACTGAAAACAAAATGAGAAGTGTCAACCGAAGCTTTCCGCCAATACGCATCGGCTCACGGTTCCGGTCGCATGAGGTGTGGCGGTTGAAATCCGCGGTACGTATCGAAACGGGAATCGTAGAAGATAATATTGAACGCACTGTCGCGCAACGTTCCACCCGATGGCGAGAGATAGAAGTCGGAGACTGTGTCGGTGTGCTTATTCACGGGCTTGCCGTTCTCCGTATAAAACCTCAGTGTGTAGGAACCGAGGGTAAAAGGAGCTGTCTTGAGCTGCTCGAAGATATTCTCATCCTTGAACAACAACGGATCATTCACGGACAAACCCGGGACTCATCCAATTACTTGTTGTTTGTTGCTCATTGTTCACTAATGACCTCATATCTTCGTTCACCAATACTCTGATCGATGAACAGAAGTTGATCCGAAGTGATCTGCACCCCACCGGCAGCAATAATACTTCGTATCTGCTGTGCGTTCTTTGCTCCGCATACTGCCGAAGAGGAATTTCGCAACACCCAACCAAGAGCAAGCTGCGTCAGATTCAGACCGTGTTGTTCCGCCACTCTACGTAACCGGTTGACGGCTTCTACATTGTCGCGGTAACGCTGCCCGCGAAAGCGCTTGTCCTGCACACGGTGATCCGTTATATCAAACACGGAATTCCTGTGCAGCTCGCCATGCAACAGGCCGCACAGGAATGGTTCGCATGCAAACACCGACATCCCGGTGGCGCGACAGAATGGGACAATCTCCGGCTCAATCGTCCGGTTCATGATATTGTATGATGTTTCCACCACTTCCATACGGCCATAACGCATCGCTTCGCGTATGTGTACCGTATCTGCTTCGCATGTGCCGATGAAGCGGATCTTGCCGGCTTCGCGCAGCTCTTGCAACGTTTCCATCGTCTCCTTGATAGGAGTGTGCGGATCAGGTCCGTAGAGCAAATACAAATCAATGTACTGGCGTTTTAACCTGCGCAGACTCCCTTCAACGCGCCGGATGATCGATTCCCTGTCGTTGCTCCGCCAGACGTTGAAATCCGTGACACTCCCGGCGCCATTCTTGGAAATGATCATAACACGATCAATGTGATTTCCCAGCGCCTCCGCAAGAAGTTCTTCTGCGCGTCCATCACCATACGTGGGCGATGTATCAAAAAGAGTAACCCCCAGGTCAATGGCCGCGTGGACCGTCCGTATCGCGTCAATCTTTGAAACCTGACCATACTGTCCGCCAAAAGCCATGGAGCCAAGACCGATGCGGGAGACTTCCAGATTCGTCTTGCCAAGTTTGACGTATTCCATCATCATGACACTCCTGTTCGATGAACCATCGTAACGGATGCCTGATCCACCGAAGTCATCGTCACCTCGGCGATGTTCACATGAAGCGGTCGGGTGGCGCAGTATACCACTGCATCGGCAACATCCTCGGGCCGGAGAGGCCTGATGCCGGTATACGTTTTGGCCGCGCGTTGTTTGTCCCCGCGAAACCTCACCTCGCTGAATTCCGTTTCCACCAAGCCCGGGTCAACGCTGGTGACGCGGACGGCCGTACCAAGCAGATCCATCTTCATGCTGCGGGTGATTCCGGCAACGGCGAACTTGGTAGCACTGTAGACGTTACCAGCCGGATACGTTTGATGTCCGGCGATCGACCCAATATTAATAACCATGCCGCTGTTACGCTCGACCATTGACGGCAGCACAGCGCGGGTAACGTACAGGAGCCCCTTCACGTTTGTGTCAATCATTTCATCCCAGTCTTCGATCTTCCCTTCGTGCAACTTCACGAGACCACGACTCAGCCCGGCGTTGTTCACAAGAATATCAATCGGCTTCCAATCGTGCGGCAGCGAATCGAAGAACACTTCCACGGCGGTCTGCTTTCTTACGTCAAGCTCACCCGTGAAGACCTTGATACCGTGTTCATCGGCCAATAGTTTTGCCATCTCATCGAGACGCGAGCGCCGGCGCGCAACGAGGATAAGCTTGCATCCCTCACGGGCAAATGCCGCGGCGCAGGACGCGCCAATACCGCTGCTCGCGCCTGTGATACACACGATATTATTTTTGAGCGAGACCATTGTCTTTATTGTGCCAGCGGGAAGCTCGGATTGATATCCACTGGGACATCCACGAGTTTATCCAATACGCTTTTCATCGACGGACGCATCACCGCATACTTGTCGAGCATGGCTTTTGTTTTTTCGTAGCTGCCTTCAGCTTGAATTGTCATGATCTCACCGGTGAGTTTTTTCGTCGCGTCCTTGATCTTGTCGAAGTTTACGCTGAACGTCCCCGATGACTCATTGAAAACGAATGCACCTTCATCCATCAGATAATTGAACTGGAGTGCCATCCCCTTCCCGTGTGCTTCGTTGATGCCGAACCGCACCGAACGGAACACGCCGGCAAGAAACGTGACGTACATTTGTTGCTCAATATTCTTTTCCACCACCCCTTTATCGATCAGGTATTGCAGAGCAAACAGTCCGGAAATGTCCGCCTTTGCCTCTTCGAAAGCGGAATACAGTTCCTTCATCTGCTGCCGTACCGTTGTACTCTTGCCATCCACGGTGATGTTGTGCGGTCCGAGTCCGTGCATGAGTTCGTGCGCCAGAATGTGTGTGAAAAATGGTTCAAACGAGACATGCGCCAACTGTGCGGGGTCGAGGGCGACTTTCGCAATGGGTGTGAGCGCGTTCTTGAACTTTGCCTCCTGCACGTTCTTCAACATCACCCGCTTGCTTCCCTTTTCCTTGATCACCTTCTCATCATTCGGCAGATTAAACGCTGCTGTTTGCACTCCCGGTACGGCCTCGCCTCCAACGAACACTTCATCCACAACACGAATCGGAGCAAGCGCGCCAAGGTTCGGGTTGCGGGACTTCGCATCAATCGGGAGATTGTTCTCTATCTCCTGCAAGTATCCGGAAAATTTCTGGAGCTTGTTCGTCTCTGCTTCATTCCGGAGTGTGATGTAGGCCTCGAACGCCGCCTTGTAGCCAAATAACTCATCCATATACGTTTCATACGGGCCGATGGTCACTTCAATCGGACTGTCGAGGTCCATCCAGGCAACATCGCTATCGTAGTAGTTATCGCTCATGAATGCCGCCGCGCGCTTCGCGAGAAACGTTTTCAATGTCGGGTTGTCGGTAAGATCGGATGCCTCACGCAACAAGGCGGCTGCCGGTTCCAGCACGTCGCGATATTCTTCGCTGTACGGCACCAATTTGAGTGACCCATCTGCATTCCGACGCACAGTATGAAAAAACCCTGTGGCTTTTTTCTTTTCTGCCTCGGGAAGCTTCGCCACCCATTGCTCGAATTCCTCCTTGGTCATATCATCCGGATAGTAATTTGCATGATCGGGTTTTGCAGGAACGCCTTCAACAAAGGCCGTGTCATGATCCAAACTTGACCACGGACTCAACTCAATCGAGAATAGCTGGAGCCGTTCGATTCCTGCTGCTGTGGTATCGGCCTGAAGCCGGGCAAAAAGCTCCTCGTTCCCGCTCCATACCTGACGGATGTATATCCTGGTCATCAGCTTCGCAGCCTCAATCAACTTGTCGAGGGCCTGACGGTCACCAGAGGAGAGTCCGGCAACATCGCCACTCAATTCTGCCGGGGCAAAGCGTTTGATTTTCCGTGCGACCGGTGATTCGGGCTGAGGTTCCGTTTTGGGTTGTGAACAGTTCAATGTCATAATTGAAATGATAAGAGTGAACAACATACCACGTTTCATTACTTTGCCTTTCATCGGAAGGGTGGATACATGCGAAGGAACTGAAGCGAACATTTCAAAGATACGCCATGCAGAATAGACAAGCAAACGCGGATATCACTTCTTCATCCCCTTCTCATACATCTCTATCCATTTCTTCACGGTAATCTTCCCTGCCAACTCACCAATGAGCTTGTACGGAATATGATCTGGGCTTTTGAACCGGATGCAACTCTTCCCCATATCAAGCTTTGCTTTGCCCTGTTTGGCGTACTCGGTGGTGAACCACTTCGACAAATCCTTGTCGCCGTAGACAGCCATGTGATACACCGCCACATGGTTCTTCTGGGAAGCAATGCACATAAAAGGCAACGGTTGCTTCGGGTCGCAATGATATCCATCCGGGTAAATCGAATGAGGGACAACATATCCGAGCATGCCATAGCTCATCACCTCCGAAAAACCCTTGGGAAGATTCTTCAGAACGACTTTCCTCAGTTCTTTGATTGCCTGCTTCCTCTCTTCGGGGAGAGAATCAATGTATTCCTTCGGGGTCTTGGCTTTTGATTGCATTAATGTGGGTTCCTGGGATTATCAGTTCAATGACGGTCTGAAATATACAATCTCACTACCAATGGAATCTTCCGTACGGGCGACGTTTCGTCGCCCCCCTTTGCAATGAAAGTGTGGGAGCGGCCCAGAGCGAAGTTGAAGGCTCGCCCTTACCGCTGAAAGTCACTCACATCGGCCACAGCCATCCAAACGTCCCTGCGGTGAGCAGACTGTACACAAGTCCGTCGAACGTGCCCCGAAGTGTCCGTCCCCACGATCGCTTAAACCAGATCGAATCCTGCCAGTGTGCAACTGTGTAACATGCAAACGCGGTACATC
>CAZIHJ010000131.1:0-7731 GCA_964538485.1 uncultured Chitinophagales bacterium
TCCCGGGTTCGTCGTTCCGATACCGACGTTGCCGTTATTGTAATAGACTGCAGTGCCATTCGTTGACCACGGTGCCAGCGAATAAGGTGCACTCGTGAGGCGTGTCCTCGGCGAAAGTGTCTGTCCATTTACTTCCGTCTCCAACCAATACTGACTGGCAAAGGAAAGGGAAGCAACATCGAGGTTCACATTGAACACTCCCTTTGTCAATGAAACAGTTGGGAAGGATTGTGTAAGGATTGCCGAGCCGCCAGTCGAATCATTGAACATCCGGAACGTCATCGGCAGATTGCCGGTAATGCCTGTGCCGAGGCTATCTGCTACATATCCCAGGTGGCTTATGAGCTGTGGGATTTGTGCGAAGCCGGAAGAGCAGAGGAGCATTGCGATGGCGATATAAATTTTCTTTTTCATGATTCAGTCTCTCATGCTCATGTTGTGATTATGGGTAGTTCTGAATGTACAGTGATGCGCCGGGTGCCGCGCTGGCTCCCGGCATAAGCCTGACCCCCCACGGATCAGAAACTGAAGTACTGATTGTTCCTGATTCGTACCCACGATGCGTTCGCCAACCCATGCTCTGCATGATGCCTCGGATCAAGTACCCGGGCCAATGGATTGCTTCATCACGAGACCCGCTGTAGGTCATCAATGCCGCGGGGGTGTTGTTAAAGTTTTCATCGAGGTGAGAAAAGCTGCTGCCTTGTTCCCAGGTATTCGGCGCATAAAGTTCGGCATTGCCGTACCCCATGCCATCGAGCATCTTACCGATAGATGATGTGTGTCTGTAGAAGTACACTCCTCCGTGAGTGAGCGAATATGCGAGCTGGTCACCATGCTGGGGAAGAGCAATCATGGGAGCGCCCCACGCAGCATACGTCCACAACTCGTAGACATTGCCGGGACTATCAAACGTAGCATCGCCGTACGTGCCGCCTGGAACTACCTTCATTGTACCGGCGAAACCCAACCCATGACAGACTTCATGGAGGGCTACTGTGACAAAATCATACTCATCTCCGGCGGGGTCGCCGTCGATTCCGAAATGCCAATCCGTGCGCGCCCCATTAACCGTGATGTGCATATCGGGGTACGTACCGTTATTATTCGTATCTCTTTTTGCCTCGTACAACGGGTACCGATACCAGAAACTGTCGGCAGTAGTCGTTGTTCGTAAATACGCAGCCCAACAGCTTGCAAGATTGGTCGGTTCCTCCTCCAGGCTCCAAGTTGCATTGACCCTGACGGGCTGCGGCAAGTGAAGAATGAGCGACCAGATGTCGCATGCATACTGTAATGCTATCCGTGCATCGGGATCCCATGATCCGATAAAGTTTATGGTAAATCTCGTGTACGACGGCGACATCATCGGGCTCCCGCTCTTTCTGTTCTCCGTCATGATTCGTAGCTGTTTCCGAACGTCCTCCGGTGGAAGAATGCGGAAGTGATTTCGTACTCCAGAAGCTACAAGCCGGCAGTCGTCGTTTGTCGGCGGCAACTCCTGGCTGATCACATGCTGAGCAAGGGACAGAATCATCGCCGCAATTATCAAGAAATTCCTGTTCATCGTAGTACTCCTCTCTGGTTGTGTGGGTTAGTGATTGCCGGAGAGGACGAGTTTCTCAAGTGCATCATTCTGCTTCTTGAGCTCAATAACATAGAGTGTCAGCTCTTCGATTTTTTGTAATAGTTTCGATTGCATTTTCCCGAGATCGACCGGCTTGCTCAAGACCTCTTGCTCTGAGGGAACGTCCGGAAGGTGTTTGAATGCCTTGATGTGATTTTCGACTTCTTCCAGAGGAAGCAATTTGTAGTCATCAGCAAAAACAAAATCCGACCATCCAGTCATGGTGACATCCACCTGCTGGGCGGTAATGGTTCCTGCGACAGCCAGCTTTGACTGTGGGTTTGTCGTCCCAATGCCGACATTGCCGCCACCGGTAATCACCATGGAGGGAGCCGGTGGCGCGGCGTCAAGCGTGCCTATCCCGGCACTCGGGTAAAAACGTATTCCGGAATTCGCACCCAGCCGGAGTTGCGATCCCCCTGCTGTTGACGTGAGACCCACGTGGCCTTCCGAACTTCCCAACGGACCGGAGATACCCAGAAAGCCGGTGCCATTGATGTCGACAAGTCCGCCACCACCGTACGGGCTCCATATGTCACTGTTCAATGTGACACTGGCGCTTGTGGTCCCTACGGAAAGTCTTCCGGAGGGGCTGGTTGGCCCGATGCCGACGTTGCCATTGTTCAAGATGGTCATCCTCGGAACTCCTGAGGTGCCACCGGAATTTGATGCGAGACGAAACTGAATCCCGGCAGTACTGCTTGTGGAAAGTCCATAGGTGTTGGAGAGATACACCATGTTCGTGCTGGCGTCTTCTCCCAGCCTCCCCATGGCGTAGCCTTGAGTTCCAAAAGCGATTGCGTCGCCCGCAGAGTTGTCACTGCGTCTCACATCCAATTTTGCCAATGGAGTTGCATACCCGATGCCGAAGTTACCCGTAACATTCGCGTCACCCAGAACAGTGAGCTTGTTCGATGGTGACGTTGTCCCGATTCCGACATCGTTGTTTGTTTGAATGGTAATCGCTGAAGACCCGCTTCCCGATTGCAACAGAAGCTTGCCCGTTGTTGCACGGAGGACAGCATCTCCTGGATAGGCATCGCTACTGAAATGACCTCCAACCATCGGAAGGCCGAAGATACCGCGCTCGATCCCGGCTGTATCACCAAAAGAATAGCCGATGCTATTGAAAATACCGGGCGCCGAGAGGTTCATCCGTCCGACCACGTGTAATTTTTGATTCGGGGAGTTCGTGCCGATGCCGACATTGCCGGAATTGTAATAGATATTGCTTCCTGCAGTTGTCCACTGGCTTGAGCTTGCCGATGCCCGGGCATACTCTGCCGTGTCCGAGGCAAGAGATTTCATTGAATAGGCCGCGCTCGTCATTCGTGTCCTCGGTGAAAGTGTCTGACCATTCACCTCCGTCTCCAGCCAGTATTGACTTGCAAAGGAAAGCGAAGAAACATTGATATTGACATTGAACACTCCTTTGGCAAGTGAAACACCCGGGAAGGATTGTGTCAAAATCGCCGACCCGCCTGTTGAATCATTGAACATGCGGAAGGTCATCGGCAATGTGCCGGTGATACCATTGCCGAGATTATCGGCCACGTAGCCCTGGTGGCTTATGAGTTTGGGAATTTGGCCCGTCCCGGACGACCCCAGGAACAAGGTTGCAAGGAGAACAAGGAACATGTGTTTCATAGCGCACCTCTGGTGGTGGTGTGTGGATGTGGAATTGAAATCGTTTCGTGGGTGCAATTAACAAAACGAGGGGTGGGGGTGCCTATAATTGGAGGGACAAAAGCTGTAAGAATAGGGACAAATGGGGTGGAAATGAAGAATTTCTATAGAATGCCTGAGGGGCTTGATTAATCAAGCCCCTACGGAGACGGCTACGCGGGCTTCCTCACCTCACTCGGCGTTTGGCCGAATTGCTCCTGGAAACACTTGGTGAAATAGGCGGGGCTGCTGAAACCGACCGAGTATGCGATTTCGGCAATCGTTGTGGAGTCTTTTTGGAGGAGTTCTTTCGCCCGCTGGAGACGGAAGGATCGGATGAAATCATTAGCCGTAGTATTGGCCAGTCCTTTGAGTTTTCGCTGAAGCTGCTTGGAGCTGAGTCCGATGGTATCGGCAAGTTCGGTGACGCCGAATTCCTCATCGCCGATCTTCGATTCAATCGCATCCATCACTTTCTTGAGGAATACTTGATCGACCGACGTTACGGCAACTTCGCTCGGCTTTAGTGAGACGAGTTCCTTACCGAACTTCTCGCGCAGCTTTCGCCTCGTTTCGATGAGATTCTTGACGCGGACAAGAAGTTCCGCCGAATCGAATGGCTTGATGAGGTAATCATCGGCGCCGGTTTCCAGTCCGCCGATCTTGTCTTCTTTCGCAGCCTTTGCGGTCAGGAGAATAATCGGAACATGGCTCGTCTTCTCGTCCTGCTTCAGACGGCTACAGACTTCATACCCATCCATCTTCGGCATCATGACGTCGGAAATGATCAGGTCGGGGATGGTCTCTTTCGCCTTCTCAACGCCTTCCGCCCCATCGT
This sequence comes from uncultured Chitinophagales bacterium, assembly GCA_964538485.1. Taxonomy (GTDB): domain Bacteria; phylum Bacteroidota; class Ignavibacteria; order UBA10030; family UBA6906; genus JBJXHC01. Next base: position 4,131 of record CAZIHJ010000131.1, read on the forward strand.
GAGCTTCAACTACAGTATATGTTGGAAGGAGATAAGACTTAATATATTCCCGCACATCGGCATTGTCTTCGATGATGAGAAGGATCGGCTTCTCCTCGCCTTTGTCACCCTGAGGACCGTCGAAGACGGGACGAAGGGTCTGACTATTTTCAGATACTTCGCTCCGCTCAGAATGACCAAGAGCATCAGATTCTTTGTCAATGGTAGGCAAGGGCGACGTGACGGTCGCCCCTACGGAGTCATCTGCAATTTCCTCCGGTTTCAAATGTGCTCTGCCGAGCGGCAGGCTGACAATAAACTCGCTGCCTTTTCCCGGCTCACTTGTTACGCTTATCGTTCCATGGTGGAGTTCGACCAGATCTTTTACAAGCGCAAGACCGATTCCCGTCCCTTCCTGTGTCCGGGTTGTCGAACTATCGACCTGGTAAAACCGATTGAAAATGTGCGGGAGTTTCTCTGAAGGAATGCCGATGCCGGTATCGCGGACGGCGATGTGGACTCGGTCCGCAGATACCGAGAGACCCACCACAATCTCCCCATTCTCCGGCGTAAACTTGAATGCATTGGAAAGAAGGTTGATGATGATCTTCTCCAGCTTCTCTTTATCAAAATACACTTCGAGTTCTTCAACGTCAGGGCGGACGTCCAGAAAGATTTCCTTCCTCTCTGCAAGCGAATGGAACGACATCGTCATACCCTTGATGAAGGCGACGATATTGCCTTTGCTTGTGTGCAGCTTCATCCCACCTGCCTCGAGTTTTGAAAGATCGAGAAGCTGGTTGATCAATCGGAGAAGTCGCTGGGCATTCCTTCGCATCATGCGCAGTTCGCGCTTCTGCGTGTCTTCAGGAACTGTTGTGCCAAGGAGTTTTTCAATCGGACCGAGAATCAACGTCAGCGGCGTGCGGAACTCATGACTGATATTTTGGAAGAACTGCATCTTGAGCTGGTCCACTTCCTTCAACTGACTCTCCTTTTGGTGCGCCAGTTCCAGCTGGTCTTTTAGACGGACGCGTCGCAGATCATACTGGCGGAAGACGAACAATCCGGTCAGGAAGAGTGCCATATAGCCGGTATATGCCCACCATGTCCGGTACCACGGCGGCAAAATCGTCAAAGAGAGAGATGCACCGGTTTCGTTCCAGATACCATCATTGTTGCTGCCGCGGACACGCAGCGTGTATTGGCCGGGACTCAGGTTAGTGAACGTGGCGGAGTTTGTTTTCGAGGGCTTTGTCCACTCCTCGCTGAAGCCTTCGAGCTGATAGGAATACTCATTGCTCCCCGGGTTCATAAAGTCGAGCGCGGCGAATTCAATCGTCAGAATATTCTGATCGTATGGCAGGACAATCTCTTTCGTTTCGACGATGCTCTTGTTCAGCGGAGAAGTTTCATCTCTCCGCGATACCGATCTTCCCTGAATCTTCAGATCTGTAAACACCACAGGGGGGATGTGTGAGTTTTCCACGATGTCTTCCGGGTAGAAGACATTCAACCCTGCCGTTCCCTCAAGATAAATTCTGCCTTCGGATGTTTGGTAGTTACTTTCGCGATTGAACTCCATTCCCTGCAATCCATCATGAATGTCGTAGTAACGGAAAGCCATCGTCTTTGGATCCATCGAGCACAATCCATTATTCGTGCTCATCCAGAGGTTTCCCCTCTTGTCGGGGAACACCGTGTACACCACATTGCTCGGCAAACCGTCACGCACACTTATCCGGATGCATCGACCGTTGGTCTTATCCCATTTGTTCAGCCCACCGCCATCGGTTCCGATCCAAAAGTATCGGTCTGGCTCGGATGGATCTGCCGCCATCGACAGAACATTGTTACTGCTGAGGGATGTGGTATCGTTGGGAATGTTCGAGTAACGTTTAAGTGCAAGTGTTATCGGATCAAAGTGGAACAGTCCCTGGGGAAAGACGCAGAGCCAGAACGAGCCGTCGTTGTCTTTGTGGGCGGCAGCAACCTTGAACAATACTTCGGTGTCTTTTGATTTCAACTTCTTGCGCAGTTCCCCGTCAAGAATTTCGTAGTGACGGAATCCATGCGATGCAGAATCGAACGCACTCAAGATATATGAACCGATAATCCATGGCGTCCCATTTCTGTCTTCAAGCATTTGGACTTGCTTTGATATCGGCAATGTCTTTACAGAAAGATCCCCACCAAATGGAACCCGATGAAATCTTTCCAGTGCACCAGTGCCGGGCGTGGAGCATATCGCATCAGAATCATATTCACCAAGTACGCCACTCAATGGAGACCATGGATACCATTCTCGTCCGGTGTGGTCACGAAACACCAAATAATCATAGAGGTCGTCATAGGGGGTGACTGCATGATCGATCCCACCTCTCCGGGGAAAGCCCACTTTTTCCATCGTTTGACTTAACAAACCGTGGAAATTCATCCCTGGAATCATTCCGAATCGTTCGGTTGCCGGATTGTATTTGGCGATACCGGTCCCTGACGATCCTATCCAAAGAATACCGCTGCTATCGACAAGCGCCGTAGTTGAAGAAAGCGCAAACGGGACATTGATAATTTCCTGGTTCCCGGGTGAACGCATATTGAACTTGAGAACCTCACTCCCAATCAGATAGATATTCCCCGCTGGATCACTGGTTGCTATTAATCCTCCTCTCTGCTTTGAAAATGATTCAGGTAATGGAAGCCTTCCCGTGACGCCTGTGCGAGGGTTATAAGAGAAACCGTAATTAGAAATAAAGTGGGAAAAAGAACTTGCATTGATAGGGAAGAAAAAAAACGTACCGTCAGGACTTTCAATGATTCGATCTCGAGCCAGCAGTCTCAGTTCCAAAGTCTCGGATTCAATAAATTGTGGAAGCTGCGGAACAATGCGGTTTCGTACCTCCATCTTTCCATTATTCCAGATCCAGACTCCGCCGGAACGGTCCCCAAATGTTAATATCGTTCCAGGATATCCCTTACCACTGCTGTGAAATTCATTCTGTCGATTGACGTGAAATGAGGCAACAGAGTTGTTGTTCTGTGAACCAGCAGCACGACTGATGCAGTAGACTCCATCGGCTCGTCCGATCCAATGCACTCCGGCAGTATCCTCTACGATAGAAGATAGAGTCGCTTCTTCAGCAGGATTTGGGTCCATCTGCTGGAGGTGTGTGAACTGCTCTGTAGAACGATCGAAGAGATCAATCTTTCCGCTATGGAACCCGACCCATATCAAACCCGAGCGGCATTCATGGAGGGCGGAGACGAGATCGGGAGTAATGGTGGTGGAGTCGGTAGGATCGGGGCGGTAGTTCTTGAATGTGTATCCGTCGTAGCGGCTCAGCCCGTTCTTTGTCCCGAACCAGAGAAACCCGCGGCTGTCCTGCAACATAGCGCCGACGTAGCCTTGCGCGAGGCCATCATTTACGCCGAGATGCTGCCATGCGGATTGAGACTGTACACTCTGTGCGAGAGAGAACAACCCGCAAGCTGCAAAAAAAGAAAGGATTGAAACACGATAGGGCATGGATGAATAAAAATATGAAATACAGAAGAAAATGGCAAAGAGTAGTATGAATTGCCAGAATCGATTTACGGATTAAACAGGTGAAGGCGCGGTTCG
>CAZIHJ010000132.1:0-437 GCA_964538485.1 uncultured Chitinophagales bacterium
ACGCTTCCTTCGACAACGGCATCGGTACTGTCCCGGTGAGCGGGTCCATACAGGTGAGTGTTGCGACATCAAAAACATTTACGCTGACATTGGGCAATAGTGTCGGCGTGTCAACTGTAAGTGTCTTCATCAGTGTTGGTTCGGCCTCCGCACCCGCAGCGAATGTGCTGTCGAATCCGGGCTTTGAGGCCGGTACGTCATCATGGATATTCTTCACGAATGGCACCGGCAACTTTGCGGCAACAGGACCAGCATATGAAGGCACGCGGGCGGCCCGAAACGCCATATCGGTTCCGGGAGCAAACGTTCAACTCTACCAATCAGGGGTATCACTGGACCCGAATACCAGCTATCGCTTGAGGTTTGCGGCATATTCAAATACCGGGCGTGATGTAAAAGTAGCAGTATTAAAACACTCAACACCGTTCACTAATTAC
>CAZIHJ010000132.1:447-7516 GCA_964538485.1 uncultured Chitinophagales bacterium
ACGTTTCTCCAGTTACAGAACATCTATATCCACCAGCACCACCACCACCTCCAACGTCCCATCCACTACCTCCCCCTCCAGCAATTACTAAAAAATTTGCTGTAACCGTTTGTGAGGCTAATGGGTTAAAAGTAGCAGTAATAAAACACTCAACACCGTTCACTAATTACGGACTCAGCGCGCAACAATGTGATCTTGAAACAGGATGGACTGTCCATACGGTCGACTTCACGACAATCAATTTCGCCGTCCCGGTCACCGATGCCCGGGTTCAATTCCTGATGTCTTCGCTTGTAGTTGCCGGTGATACAATCTGGATTGATGATGTGTCGCTTACCAGAATTGTCGCGGGGGGAGGCCCTCCCGGTAAAGGGTCCCTTGTGTCTCCCGTTTCTGAAAGCAGTGGATTGCAGACGAACCCGACGCTCTCATGGAATCAAATCTCCGGCTCCGCTTCGTATCGCCTGCAGGTTTCGGTCGATTCGAGTTTCAGTTCAACACCGGTGTACGACTCCTTGCTCGCAGATTCGGTCTCGGTTGTTACCGGTCTGGAGCACATGACACGGTACTACTGGCGCGTGCGTGCGATAAATGCACTGGGTGATGGTGAGTATAGCGATACTTGGACATTTACAACAATCAGCGTGGGAAAAGTAGGTCTCTATTATGTCTGCACACCGGCTACGGGAAATGCAGCTATCGTGACTATCCCTGCAGCAATAGGTCCATCGGTCGATGGTGCGCCCCTTGCGCTCGGAGATGAAATCGGAGTCTTTACACCAACGGGTATTTGTGTTGGGGCTGGAGAATGGAACGGGACCGACCTTCTCATGTTCATTTGGGGAGACAACGATGAGACACCGGAAGTTGATGGTCTCCGTCCAGGTGAGGAGATCCGCTACCGGGTGTGGCAGTGGTCAACAGGGGTGGAGTACAATGGTATTATTGTGTCATACAGCTCCGGTGACGGGCTGTATGCAGCCAATGGCAACTATGTCTTGTCGGCATTCGAAGGGATCGCGCAGGGTGCGACTGAGCAGGGAGCCCCGATTCGGTTTTCATTGCAGCAGAATTATCCGAACCCCTTTAACCCGTCAACGAATATTTCGTTCACAATACCGAACGATGGCGTGGTAACTCTCAAAATCTTTAACAGCATTGGGGAAGAAGTGGCCACGCTTGTTGATGAACAAAAGCCGGCTGGGAATTACTCGGTGCAGTTCGATGCCAGCGGTCTTGCATCAGGAGTGTATTTCTGTAAGCTCGTTGGACTTGGTTCGTCCGAAACTCGAAAGATGCTCCTGTTGAAGTAGACAGGGAGGCAGGGATTGGAAGTGTGTGGGGGTGCAGTCCGGGTAGGAGGCACATAACCCGATAGTGGGTGCCAGATGAACGACATTTCTGTGGCAACGTTGCCTTAGGGCACAGAGGCGACCATCCGGTTGTGCCCAGGGAGTGTCCGCAATCAACCCTTGAAGCGGTTCTCTTTCCCGGATCAAGAATTCCCTTGCATGTTGGTCTCGAATTGGTTTAATCTCACCGTTGTTTATACCTCCATGTTCTTCGACATACGGTTCATCAAAAATTCTCTCGCACCAGCATTGATATTCCGTGAAACCAATGCACAACGAACTCGTGAAGTCATATTTTGTCGAGCGTGAAGGCTGTCCGGGGTGTGGGAACAATTATGGTGAGACTCTCTATGATATGTCGTTCACCGATCCCGTCATGCACGAGTATCTTACCGGCTTCTACAAAGGCGGAGTACAATTCGAATTCCTGATAGGAGCCCGATATGTTCTCAGGAAGTGTTCATTTTGCGCGTTGATCTACCAGGTGAATATTCCCAATGACTTTCTCATGTCAAGACTGTATGAGGAATGGATTGAACCGAAACAGGCTTTGGTTTCACAGAGAAAGAAAGACCCATGGTTCTTTCTCAGTCTGAGTAAGCAAATTGCAAACATGTCCCTTGTACTGGGCGGGCAGCCGCACTCACTGTCCGTTCTGGACTTTGGCATGGGGTGGGGAGAGTGGTGTCGTGTCGCAATCGGTTTTGGATGTACGGTGTATGGTACTGAACTATCAAAGGATAGGATTGCGCACGCAAAGCGGATTGGGGTGACTGTTCTGAGTGGGGACCAGATTTCGCAGTACAGGTTTGATATTATCAATGCTGAACAGGTATTCGAACACTTGCCCGACCCGTTTGGTACGTTGACGCAACTCATGACAGCGCTACGGCCCGGAGGAATCCTCAGAATCTCTGTACCGGATGGATGGGATATTAGGAGAAGGCTCAAGAAAAACGATTGGCGCGCAAAGAAGGGAACGCGCAACTCATTGAACCCCGTTGCTCCTCTCGAGCATATCAACTGCTTTCAGTATGGATCTCTCGTAAACCTATTCAAGAGGGCGGGCTTGGACACTCTTTCGGTTCCTGATCGATGCACGATCTCAGCTAAAGACACCGTGAAATCGTACATAAAGCCGCTGTACCATATGGTGCGGGGATCAAAAGGAACCACTCTTCATTTTGTCAAACCCCTTGTCGATGAACTCCAGAAGCCAATTTCCTTGGCTAATTCAACGACAGAAGAAGAAAAAATTCAACCAAGGCAGCAAGTAGCTCTCAGTCAAAAGTAACTTTGCCTGCGATGTTGTTGCACAAGGGTGCCAAGTGTTGTGACCATGATCGCAAATGGTCCGACAGAATCCTGTCCCGCCGCTTGAGAACCTCGTATCACTACGAGGTAAAACCCGTAGTATCAACAGTTGAATGTTCAGAGCGTAATTACTACGTTTCTGGTGAGATTTCATAGTTTTATCCTCCTTAGAACTTACTTCGTACGGTTTTCTTTGTTGATGGGCGTTGTGTTGCCGTTTTGATCTTTTATCCCTCATTTAAAATGTGACTGCGCAGGAGCTGAATGAATGGGTCGCAAAACATGACAAAAGTTCTCAAGTTTCCAACCTCCAGAACAGTATTCCCTCGCCTCTTTCTCGTCCTACTCCTTGTTCTCCCTGTTGCAAATACTCTCTCACAGGGCATTCAGCGTGTTTGGGCTGTAGATGACGGCGAGAGAATCAAGAAGACGAACATTACTCATACCCTTGCGACGAGTTCCAAGAACAAAGTCTGGAACGGCAGCAGTGTGAGCATTTTTGGTGGCAGGAATGAGGTGGTAGCGTTCCAGCTCATCATTCAGGGAAATGCAACCGGGGCGAGCAATGTGAATGTCACGCTTGATAGTCTGCACAAGTCCTCTTCACCTTCATTCACGATAAAGAACACCGGAGGATTCGGGGATCCGTACAACTACGTAGGAAAGAGGATCGAGATGTTCGTTCAGCATTACATGAACATCAATGTTCGATCAAGTTCCAACTTTGTATGGTGGTCATCGGCTCGTCCTCTTCCCAACTCAGACTTCATGGGTTTGATTCCGGAACAACTTGTTCCATTCGAGGCTCCGTCGGGCTCAAAGTCGAACGGACAAGGAGGCGCACCATTCTCTGTAACAGCAAACCAGAACCAGGCAATTTGGATTGATGTTTATATCCCAAAGGATGCCCAACCTGGGAATTATGTCGGCACCTTGAAGGTCACTGAGGGTGCGACTGTGCGCTACAGTATCCCGGTGAATCTTCAAGTATACAATCTTCAGCTTTCCGACACGACACACCTGTACAATATGTTTCATATCGATTACCCCGGTATTACAACTCGACACGGGGTAGGCAACAAAAGTAGCCAGTTCTGGTCACTCATGAAGAAATACTACGCTATGGGTCACCGGCACAGAGCCGATTTTACAGATGGTCGTCAGGCCCTTACTACCTTTACTGCAAACCTCTCTCAATTTTACACTGGTACGTATTACGTTAGTGCAAATAACTACGATGGTCCTGGTGTAGGAGTGGGAAACAGAACCTACTCGATAGGAACGTACGATCAACCTGCAAAATCGACTGACACCGACTATGGTGAGGTATCCGGATTTACTTATAGCCCTGACACAAGCGTGTTTAAATCGAGATGGCAATCGGCATCGAATCAATGGGTGACATGGTTTGAGACGAATGCCCCAGCCACGAGGATTCACAAGTACATGGCTGATGAACCCGGGCTGTCAGATACGAGTATGTTCTTTGACATCCGCCGGAAGGCGCGATGGTTAAAGACGAATCCGGGTGCTGGGAGACGGCTAAAAACACTCTGTACGACAAATATACGACCCGATCTGCGTGGCTCGATTGACTTTTGGATGCAAGTGGGGCAATCAGGGTATGTTAATGGTGGCGTCAACCCTTATCCGTATGGCTACATGATTGATTCAGCAAATGCAGCTCGATCCCGTGGAGAGATGGTTGGCATATATAACGGGACCGTGCCTTCGTACGGAAGCAATGTTATTGATGCGCCGGCGACGAATATGCGCGTGAATCCATGGATCGCGAAAAAGTACGGAGTTGATTTGTATTTTCTTTGGTATGTGAATCACTGGGGGGATGAATCTGGAACCCCCATTGATCCCTGGGCTGCCGATAAGCGGACTCACAATTGGGGTGATGGTAGTTTTGTGTACGCGGGTCAAAATAAGAACAGTACCATTGGGAATGACCGTGGCCTTGTAGGCCCGATTGCTGGAATCCGGATGAAAAACTGGCGAAGAGGGGCTCAGGATTATGAGTATCTCTACCTCGCTCAACAACTTGGGATTAACGTCACTGCTCTCATAGACTCTATTGTGCCAAGAGCTTTTGACGAAGCTGATCAGACATCTAGAGCTCCCTGGAAGGAACGTGGCTATGATTTTGAGACCGTCAGGCGTCAGCTTGCCGAGTTGATTGCCAATACAAGCTCACCACTTCCGTCGGGTTCATTTACGGTTCAACCCCCTTCGTTGATTAACGGACCGGGAAATGTTACGTTGAATTGGAGTTCGGTCAACGCACAATCGGCCAGCATTAATCACGGTGTCGGCAATGTTGCTTTGAGTGGGTCGCAAGTGGTTTTCGTTGATACATCAAAAACATTCGTGTTGACATTAACCAGTCCATTGGGTACTCGCCAGTATTCCGTCGATGTGACCGTCCTTCTGTTACCTGCAGGGACATTCTCAGCGAGTCCGGATACACTCCCCCCGACGGGAGGAAACTCGACTCTTTCTTGGACTTCGTCAAATGCACTGAGTGCTGAGATCGTCCCGGGCGTCGGACCGGTCTCGTTGAGTGGTTCTCTTCTTCTTCCTGTCAATGCCATAACCACCTATACACTCAACCTTACAAACAATGACGGAGCCAAGAGCTATTCGACCACAGTGTTCCTTCGCGGGATACCGAGCGGATCGTTCTATGCGAGCAGCGATAGTGTTCCCGTTGGAGGGGGAGATATTACTCTTTACTGGAGCTCCACTAACGCGCAGTCAGCAAGAATTGATCATGGAATCGGAAATGTCGGCCTAAACGATTCGATTGAAGTGCGAGTAAATTCAACGACCGCATTCACTCTGACACTGACAAACGTATTCGGTTCGAGTGTTCATGTTCTAAATATCTATCGCAGCACCGGTCAATTGAGTAACGTGTTCGTTTCCGTACCTCCTGAATCTCTTGTAGCCAAGGACCCGCTCACTGGAAAACTCTACAAACCGGTTCGGCGCGGCAGAGGGTTGTTTCCCAACTGGACGAACCTGTTATCTGAAATTGTGATCCAGGGGGGGTTTCAGCCGGGAGCCAGTGAGAGTGACCTCGCGGGGGGTATGCGCATTGGCATGGCATCCATGGAACTGGTAGGCGATAATAAATGGAAGCCCCAGCGCGACTCTGCATCTGTTCGCGGATGGGCACGACTAACGAAGTGGAATTTTCGTCGCAATAATGGATCCGGCTATAGCGCCATTCTCGCCACACTTGAAGGGAGAGAGGGTAGTCATTGGGGAAATCCTCGCGGACTTGATTCGACAGGCGCTCCCGGAGACGACCGACGCAAACTACTCACAAAGCAACAGACGAAGCTCAACCCGAAGAAACACAACAACAGACTCCTTGCCGAACTTGTAGCTCTGAAAGTGAACATCTCCGCGAGCCAGCTTGGTAAAACGCCGTTCGGGTTCGGAGATCTTGTTTACGATGTCAACGGGCATCGGTTTGATGAGATGTCAGTCAAGGAAATTGCAAGGACGGCTGATTCGGCTATGACCTACTGGCGAACAAGGTCGGCTGCAGAATACTCGGATCTGTACACGACAATTTACTCAATCAATCGAGCGTTTGCCGGAAGAATGGACACCGCTTACTTTGAGGCCGGAGGCCAACTTCAGTTGAATGGGGTTGTCCACATCTCAAGTGTCCCGTTCCTGCGTACGGGTCCCGCGCCTACTATCATTAGACGAACCACAATGTTGAACAGTATTGATGATGAGGAAGAGGAGGACGTGTTTGGTTCTGATGAAGTTCCGGTACAGGTATCGTTAAGACAGAACTATCCCAATCCTTTCAACCCTGCAACACTGATCAGCGTCGCAGTGTATCAGCCCTCCATTGTAACTCTGAAAGTGTACAATATTCTTGGGCAGTTGATAGCGTCACTGCTGGAGAATGAGGAAGTTATGGAAGGAATCCACAATGTTGACTTTTCGGCGAAAGGTCTGGCATCAGGGGTGTACTTTTACCAGTTGTCAGCGAAAGATGTAGAGACAGGTGATCGCCTGCATACCCAAACAAGAAAAATGCTATTGATGAAGTAGTTTTTCTCTGGATACGAACCGAGAAGGCCCACTGCTACCAGTGGGCCTTTTTTTGTGCCGAAAGGAGGTATTCGGAAAGTCACTAATCATTTTACTTGCTTTTCGTTCTTTCTGTATTATATTTAACCCTCGTTGATTACTGTCACTAAGTAAGCAGATTTTCACAATGGGGGTGTGACTTTGCTACTTCGGGGGATAATTTGGGCTATTTTGTGCACTTTTTTAGTATCAAATCACACCTTTTCACAAACAGGTATTCAGAGGGTCTGGGCGCTAGACGATGGAGAGAAGTTGCTTCAGAGTAAGGTCAATCATCC
>CAZIHJ010000133.1:0-7466 GCA_964538485.1 uncultured Chitinophagales bacterium
AAGCCGGAACCGCTCACAGTAACAGTGTCGGGCGAACCGGACGCATCGTGACCAAACACGATGTTACCGCTCTGCGCACCAACTGCTGTCGGCATGAACGTCACCGAAACTTCCAGACTGTCGCCCGGCGCAAGAACGCCCGTTGACGGACTGACGGTGAAGAGGCCATTGTCTGATGTGATGGAAAGAATGTTCAGCGTCAAGTTGCCGATGTTCTTCACCACGGTTGTATCTGTGAGTGTATCACCAACTGCTACTGAACCGAAGGCAATGCTCGCAGGCGTGGCCTGGAACGCACCATCGAAGTTGTAGCGGGTAATACGGACATCATCAAGCAGGAACGCATTTGAGTTGTTGCCGAGCGTACCGCCATCATAGTGCAGATAACGGAATGCGATGTAGCGATTTGCTGCTGTCGGCAATGCGTAGCTGAACTTCGTGAAGCCCGAGAACGGAACCTGAATGTAATCCAGCACGGTTGTAAAGTCCGCAGTATCCGTACCGGTTGTGGAGACCATGATCATCAACGAATCCGGGAATGTTCCCGAGCCGAACGCATCGACCCAGAAGCTCAAGCTATCAATAACCAAAGCATCTGTGACAAGACCGCCCGTGTTCGGGGTAATCAGATATTCGTCAATGTGGAAGCCGTTAGCTGCAAGGTAATAGTTCAGTGCTGAACCATCGCCTTCAGTTCCCGGGGCTCCAAACTGCTGCCAGCCCTCAGGATCACCGCTGTTGCCAAGGTCGGCGTCAATTTCGGTCCAACCTTCGCTTGCGATGCCTTTACCGTTGTTAAATCCTTCATAGAAAATAACGTCAGACGGCAACACGTTGAACCAGTAGAGTCCGGTAGTGTCGTTGCCATTGTCGCTATCTGTGCCCAGTTCAGACCACGCACGTGCATTGTGCAAGCCGGTTGTCGGCGCTGCCCAGTTCAACGTAACGGTGTCCTGTGTTCCGGGTCCGGCAGCAAGAGGATCGCTGTTCGGAACCGCAACCTGAGCGGAACCATCAATTTCCCAACCAACATTATATGTTGCCTGGGCATTGGTGCCGAAATTTGTGACTTCAGCCTGCAGATCAACACCACCACCTTCGAGAACACTTGGAGGAGCGATCACACGGCTTGATTTTGCCTGACCCTTTACGGGTGTCGGATCTGCATCACGTGCTGCAACATATCCTTGCAACGACTTCGTTGCGGCAGGAGCAGATGACTTCAGACGAACTGACGGCTTCGCCGGTGCATCAGGCAATGCCGGATCGCTAAACAATGCGGACGCAGAAATATCATCCGCAGGCGGATTCTTGATTGACACGTCGTCAACCGCGAAGCCCTCATCATTCACCGACTCGTCCGAACTGAACACGAACCGGATACGGACGCTTGATTGACCCGCAAGGCCGGTCAGCTTTGCAAAGGCCTTCACCCAACCGCCCACCTGGCTGGAGTAACTTGCACTTGAACCGGAGAAGAATGGAGCGGTAATACCCCAAGAATTCAAGTATGTACCGTTATTGTACCATCCCTGGCTGGTGGCGGTATTGAAATTACCGCCTGTACCAAGGTTGTCGTCAAGCTTCACCCATGATGTACCACCATTGGTTGAGTACTCGACGTTCACACCATCCCACTCGGATTCAGTCAGGAAGTTATGATAGAATTCAAGATACGGGTCATTGACAAGAGCCGAGAAGTCAAAGTTCGGCGAGACCAATGCAGCATCGTAGTTGAGAATATAATTTGTATCACCAGTCATGTACGCCATTGTTCCGCTATGTGCGGCGCTGATCTGGGTCTTGGCCGGAGTTGTTCGCACCCACTGGTCAATGCCGCTGCGGAGCGAATAATGATACCAGCCCAATCCGGAAGCAAGACTTTCGCTCTGCTTCACGTCGCCCTTGCCCGGCTTGTTTGGTGCCGGTCCTTCAAAGTCCTCCGTGTAGGGGAACGAAGAAACGGTCAGCTCGACAAGGTACTTGTTCGGTGTACCAGGAGCAGTTGTGCCCGGAGGCGTTGCACCTGATCCGCCCGCAGGAAGTGTTGAAACATTTGCCGCAGGCACATCCTGTGCTGCAACATAGTAGTCAATCACTTCACCGCCGGTAACTCCACCGATCAGCGAGTAATCAAGAGTGAATGTGAATGTATCGCCACTCACTGATGTTGCGTTCACGAATACGTAGGTACCCGAGGACTCTTCTTTGTAGTAGAGACGCGGGGCATCTGCGCCGCTGGCAACTGCAACATTGTCCGTGATAATTGCGGTCAATGTGCGGTTGGCAAGCGAAGCCGTTGTGTCGAACTTGGTATAGGAAATTGCCGGTGGTACGAGGTCGATAACAACGACCTCGACATCATCAACAACCCAACCTGTGTCTTGAATTGAAGCATCCGACTGCATTCTCCAGCGCAAACGAACATCGGAGAGGCCGGCTGTGCCCGTCAATGTGGTTACTGACTGGATGTAACCGGAATCAGCTTGCGAAGCATACGCAGTACTGACGTTCGAGAACTTGGGAGGATTGCCCACACCTGATGTGCTGTTATTGTTGTACCATCGTGAGCTGTTCGCTGTATTGAAGTCGCCTCCGGTACCCAGGGTTGCATCCTGCTTGGTCCACGTATAACCACCATCAACGGATACTTCAACCCATGCGCCGTCGAAATTGTTTTCGATATTGAAGTTATGATAGAACCTCAACACCGGATCAATCCCCGTGGAAGTGAAATCAAAAATCGGGGAATAGAGAGCGCCATTGTGGTTGTTGGCATAATTTGCGGTTGCGTTTGTTACATAGGCCTTTGTTCCCGCCCATGCACCGGAAAGTTTCGCCGGGATATCGCGCACCCACTCATTCACTCCACCGCTCACCGAAGCGCTGGACCATCCGGAACCGCCGGTGGCTTCGCTCGGTGCCGCACCTTCGAAGTCTTCGATGTACGGGAAGGAGGAAATGGAGAGTGTAATATAATAGCTGTGGTACGTTGAAGGCGCCACTGAACCCGGAGGACTCACTCCACCGCCACCAAGAGGACTGGTGGACGCGCTGGGTGCACTAAGATCCTGTGCCGCAAGGTAATATTCAATGAAATCGCCGTTTGCCACTCCGCCGAGTGTCGCCGCGGAGATCGTAAACGTATACACCGGGCCGCCAACTGCTGCCGTGGAGAACCATGAACCGGCATTCTTTCGGAAATACACGCGCGGTTCATTCGGCGAGCCCGCAACACCATTCAGATCTGTAATGGTTGCAGTTGTCACACGATCTCCCGTGGAAGCCGTGTTGGTCAACGCTGTGTGTGTGATGACCGGTCCAAAAATATCGACTGCGGTACCAGCAAACTCATCCGCTCCGATATCGGGAGTCGTTAAGCTGCGAGAGTCACCATCAAAGTCGACGAGCTTGCCAACAGGAGTACCGCCGCCTTCTGCAGTTGTTGCTGTTGTAGCATCAACATGAAGGTCATACGGCTTTGTTGCCGCATTGACAAAATCAACATCTTCAAAACTGGTATAGGCATCCTGACCAGTGATCGCTTGCCATGCAGGCAGACTCTTGTAGTCTGTCGATGAGATACGACCGATATGACGCTTGGTCATTGTCGTGTCAATGTAGTACACATTGTTGGAGAGCTTATACGGAATCGCACTGGTCGTATTGACCTGATAGATGTATGCGTTGCTGGTATCAGCTGTCTTGTTGATGAAGATGTTATTTCGTGCCGTGAAATTCGTTCCGGCACTTGTGATGCGGAAGATGTTGTTGTAACCGGCACTCAGTACGGCATCGTCCATATAAATGGTGTTATGATACATCTCCACACCATCAACTGCATCGCCAAAATAGATGCCGTTTGCCGCACCGGAAGTGCTCGTGCCTGTTGTGCGCATATCGGAGATGAAGTTGTTGGAGAGCACTCCCCGATAGTTGGAACCTGATGCTGCAAACCTGACACCACTGAGAATATTTGCCGTAACGCTGGTACCAATGATGCGACGGACAATATTCCCTGTGGCTTCGAAATCAACAACGGAGTCACCGGCAGCAGTAGTGCTTCCAAAGAGAATACCCATTGCTGTTCCGCTAGTCACCACAATGGAATCAATCGTGTTGTTGATGACTTTCACATAACGCTGTCCGCCAAGGCGGAAAGCCTGACCGTTCAACGTAAGTGCATTGATATCTTGAATCAGGTTTCCATCAGCGGTATTGTTCTTATCAATATCACCGCCATTGTTGCTGCCGTTAATGCGGATACCGGCGTTCTGGAGATCCTGAATAGTGTTATTTAAATACAGGTTGTCTTCGGCATTCGTACCGCCGCCGCCCGGAATCCAGAATACCGACTGGTTGATACCGATGGTAGCGGCTTCTGCCTTTTCCATATCAATGGTTGCATTTGTAATCACGTTGCCGTACACGCCATCAAACGGCATGTTCATAAGCAGATAGCCATTTTCAACGCCGGCAGTGGCAACACTTTGGGTAGAACCACCGTCCACATTGACGCCATCCCAAATCATATAGTCGGCGCCCTGAAGATCAATGATAGCGTCAAGTGTATTTGCACCACCGCCACCTGTCAAGGAGCCGGATCGTGTTACCGTAACAGCGCCACCTCCAAGGAATGCTACAGTGCTCGCCGGGCTTGATCCTGGGATGGGGCCGAATGTTGCAGAGTCGGCATACACACCGGGAGTAATTGCAATCATTGTCGGGCCAGACACGCCATAGATATTAAGTTTGCGTGCTGCATCAGAGAAGCTGGAGAATGTACCGGGAAGTGTAAGAGGTCCGGAGAACGCAGGACCCTCTTCATACACAACCACTTCATCCAGGTTGATGTCGTTCGCGCCAAAATCGCTGACGCCTTCAAAACGAACTTTCATTGTTGAGGTGTACGGGAAGGGAACCGGAGCAATTGCCTGGCCCCAAGGCAGACCCGTTGAACCGACGCCGCCGAGGAACACCCATGTCGTACCACCATCGCTAGACGTGTAGATGTTGAGAACGTCTGCACCGCTATTTGCCCACCAGAAACTAATGTGGCACGTATCGGTTGCGCTAGTAAGATCGAACGTCGGCGAGTACATGTTACCGCGTGTACCGGCTGCTGCACCAAATGAATGGAAGCGCGCTGCGTATCCGCCCATCCAATAGCTTCGAACAGTCGGACGACCGGAGGTCGGTGATGTCCAGCCCGTTTCAAACTCTGAGCGATGCCACGTGCTGTCAGTGTTTCCCGCGGGATCAAATGTCCATCCCGGAGGAGCGCCGAAAGACCAAACACCTTCAAATCCTTCAACAAAATGAAGCGTACCCGGGACCATTTCGGTACCGCGGAACTGCTGCGGGCCGTGTCCTGTCCAGTGAGCCGGCTTTTGTACCGGTTCGTTCAGCTTTTTATAGATAAACTCCTGATCGCCCGTATCGTACTTCTCCACCACGAGCTGTTTCGAGCTCTGGGCGAAGACGATCCCGATAGAACACAGGAGTATGATGGAAGTCAGAAACAGTTTATGCAAATGTTTCATAACCCCTCCTTGTATGAGTGAATATGATAGTTGATTGATACAGTCATGTACGGTATGTGTGAAAATAAACGCGCAGATACGGTAACGTTCCCGAAAGAACGACCGGAGAGGTTCTGTGTTTCGATACCATGGGGCCGACGATCAACAGGTATAAACAACGCGCAAACTCGTCCTGTAAAACGTGGATGAAAGAAACTTATCGTTTCTTGAATGTTGACTTTTTGTTAGTGCGACAAGAGATGTACGTGAGAGATTCTGTGATGTACTGACCAGAAATAGTGCAAACTACCGCCCCAGAGATCCTTCACGTAAGTTGCCGTTTAGGGTAATGCATGCGTATTCTTCGCGTTTTCCAAGGAATGCCTTATCCGCGAACAGTGCCAAAGTAAAACAGCACGTAGTGAAAAACAACTGTAGCATGTACGGGTTTTCTACCACGTAGGAATACGAGGTATAATTTCGTTGAAAGCTTCGAACTGCCGCTGCATTCGTACGAACCGGACTCAGTGTTTCGGCATCTCAAAGTCCACAAGTCGCTTCTGAATAGCAAACTTTACCAACCCTGCCGTATCCCGGATACCCACCTTTTCGGTCAGGTTGGCGCGGTGGAATTCCACCGTACGCACGCTAATATGCAATTTACGGGCAATGAGCTGGTTGCTCAGGCCATCAACAATAAGATTGAGGATTTCGCTTTCACGGTTGGTCAGGACGATCTGGTTCCCCCAGGCATGGCCGGTTGCGGAACGCACGTACGATTCAACAATAACACGGGAAACACTGGCGGCAAAGAACTGTTCACCCCGTGCCAGCGTGCGAATGGCAGTGTGCAGATCGGTAACGACGGAGTTTTTGAGAATATATCCGCTGGCGCCGGACTGCACCACACGCTTGATATATTCTTCGTGGTCATACTGTGTGAGAACGAGAACCTTGGGTGCTCGCTCTGCACGGGCAATCCGGGTTGTTGCTTCAATACCATCCATCTTCGGCATGCTGATGTCCATTAGCACAACATGTGGCTTACATGCCCGGACCTGCTCTACTGCCTCAGCGCCATCGGATGCTTCGCCTACTACCTCCATGTCGTTCTCATTCCGCACAAGGGCTGCAATCCCCGCGCGAACAAGATGATGGTCATCTACTATCAGTACGCCAATTTTCGATGGAATTGCCATCGGCTAACGTCCTTGGTGTTGTCTCAAACCCCCGTTATCGTTGCGTCTCTTTAATTAAGCGATAGTGCTGACACCTTGGTCGGGCGGGAACAGGAACAGCTTGTGTTTCGGTTTCGCGCCCTATGGCAAATGAGTCGGCAACCCCGATATTGAATCTGTCGGGGTCGCAGGCTCATTGATGGTGGTGATACCGTATTGAATTTGCCAGGATCGGCCAGGTTTGGTGGATCGCCGAACAGACAAGAGTTACAGAAAACTACGTTGACTCATAAAGAAATGCAACTGTTAGACCTACGCGTTTCGTACCACGTAGAACTACGGGGTAACGGCAGAGAATATCCGGAAACCCCTCCCCACACCGATTTTCCATATTTTCTACCTGTAGGTCGGTTCGCTGAACCGACCTGAAGGCGAGTATATCAGGGGGGTGCGCAGCGGACAATCGGGACGGCTTGCCTCGCCGCTTTCTGGCGGGTTGTTCTACTACCCAGTATACCAGAGCAGAAGGTCAACCGCCTGCGGTGAGCGAAGTCGAACCGTCCTCGGTTGACCGATGAGACGAACGTGGTGCGCGGCAGACAATCGGGGACGGCTTGCCTCGCCGCTTTCTGGCGGGTTGTCCTACTACTCAGGGCAGCAGGTCAAGCTCACTCGCCGTTTTGTGGCGGGCCTGCGACGCCGTAGTTTGGCGGTCACCCTGCGAAATTGCTTTGCTGACAAACACGCTGTCCATAGTCCCAATCTC
>CAZIHJ010000134.1:0-7441 GCA_964538485.1 uncultured Chitinophagales bacterium
AGAGTGGATTCCTCCCGCTGGGTGGGTTTGGAACGCACAACTGGGAGATGAACGGAACCCAGAGATTGGCAATCATTGGCGATGATCTCAGATTGATCGCTGAAGATCCCACGTTTACTCTCAGCATGAATACCCGTTATATGTTCAAGATGCGGGCCAAAACAACTCCGGGAACAGGCGCGTTGTACAGCATGAAAGTCTGGGTGGACGGAACACCGGAACCCGAAACCTGGAACCTGACAGGCCAGGAACCAATCATCGCGCCACAGTCCGGGTGTGTGCTGTTGGTTGCGCACCATGTACGGGCAACAATCGGTAGAGTAACTGTTGTACCACTTGACAATGTCTCCACGATTGTCTCCGATGACTTTAGCGCAGCCACTTTGAACACAGCCCTGTGGAATGTTATCAACCCGCACAATGACGCCACAGTGGAAATTCTGGGCGCCGGAACTGTTGAGTCACGCGTTGCAATCACAGTGCCGGCCGGTATGAAACACGAAGCGTGGTCACCTGCGAACACATCCGTCCGTCTTATGCAGCCTGCAAACAACGCGAGTTTTGAGCTTGAAACACGGTTTGAGTCGCCCCTGACGTCGCAGATTCAGGTTCATGGAATACTTGTTGAACAGAACGCCAACAACTTTGTTCGCTTCGACTATTCAACAAGCGGAACTTCAACAAGAATATTTATCGGAACAGTGGCCAACGGCACGTACACTTCGAAATACAATCAACTGGTAGCCACCGGAGCTCCCCAGTATATGCGGGTGAAGCGGCTCGGTGATTTGTGGATAATGTACTATTCCTATGATGGAGTCAATTGGACGCAGACCAACAGTTTTACTCATAATCTTAGTGTCACTGCCGTCGGGCCCTACGTGGCAAACACCGGAACAAATCCGCCGGCATACACCGCCATCATCGATTATTTCATCAACACTGCGCATCCGATTACGCCGGAGGATGGCGCGCTCGGTGGACTCCCTGTTTCAATCGTCGGTGAGCCAGCAAGCCAGACTGTCGCCGAGGGAGACTCGGCAACCTTCACCCTGGCTGTCATCGGTACTCCGCCCTTACAGTATCAATGGCAGAGAAACGGAATCAACATTCCGGGAGCAACCGGCGCTGCATACAAGACACCGGCGGTTACTGTTGCAGCGGACAACGGTGCCATGTTCCGATGCATCGTGGGCAATGCGCAAAATGCCGATACAAGTATGAACGCAACCCTGAGCGTTGCATACCCACCATCAACATTCATCTCGGATGATTTCCATACTGGGGCGCTCAATACCACCGTGTGGAGGTTCGTCAACCCCAGGAACGACGCGACGATGGCATTTACCGGCCAGGGCACCCAGAATGCACGACTCGAGATTTCACTGCCAGCCGGGGTCAGTCACGATGTTTGGACCACAGGCAACTTCGCACCGCGTATTA
This sequence comes from uncultured Chitinophagales bacterium, assembly GCA_964538485.1. Lineage (GTDB taxonomy): Bacteria > Bacteroidota > Ignavibacteria > UBA10030 > UBA6906 > JBJXHC01. Next base: position 1,444 of record CAZIHJ010000134.1, read on the forward strand.
TGCAAAAAACAAACAATACCAACTTTGAGCTTGAGGTGAAATTCGAGTCGGGGGTTTCCAATGTGCACCAACTTCAGGGAATCCTGGTGCAACAGAGCCCCACCAATTTCATGAGATTTGATTTCGTTACTCATGCAACATCAAACTATACCAGAGTATATTCGGCGAGTCTGATCAACGGCGTGGCAACTACGCATCTGAACGTCAACACAGTTGCAAAGGGGATTCAACCTTTGTATCTGAAGGTCAACCGCCAGGGTGATATCTGGACGGTGTCCTATTCACGCACCGGTTCCGCATACACGACCGCCGGAAGCTTCACACGCAGTATTGTTGCAGACTCTGTTGGTGTGTTTATTGGCAATGCGGGTACGGCACCGCCGGCATTTACTGGTATCATCGACTTTGTGTTCAACACAGAAGCGCCTATCACGCCTGAAGATGGTGTACCGCCAACGATCATTACACAACCGGTGGACAAGACCTCGTCGGAAGGATTGCGGGCGACGCTGAGTGTTGTTGCATCAGGGAGTGATCCGCTGACATATCAGTGGCAGAAGAATGGGATCGATATTCCGGGAGGAACTTCACCGGTCTACAACACCCAACCCCTGTCGCTGGATGATGACGGAACAACATTCCGGTGCCTGGTATCAAACATCTACGGCAGCTTGATGACAAACACTGCCACGGTATATGTCACTCCTGCCGTACCGCTGCCGTGGTGGAACGATGCATGGCATTTCAGAGTACCGATGCAAGTACTGACCAACGGTTTTGAGAGACACGACAAACCTGTTGAGTACCCGATGGACTTTTCCATCGCCCTTGCTTCCCTCGGAACAAGCGGCATGCTTAACGAGAATTCCATTCGCGTTGTCGAGGTAGACTCTGCAGGATCGATTATCGATACTGTTGTTCAGGCACAGTTCAATAAGGATGTTGATTTCGATCCGACTGCAAAAGCATCCGGAACATTGATCTTCCTCATGGAAGGGATAACGCCTTCGAATATGACGAGGTTCTTCGATGTGTATTTCGATACTGTTGGAGGTGTCGTAACCACACCACTGACTCTCCCGGCACGCGTGAGCATCAGCGATACAGCCGATTTTGAAGGACAAGAGTCGTTCAAAATCGTCACCACTGCCGGCACATACTTCTACCATAAGGCGGGTGGCGCGTTTGCAAGTCTCTTCGATCAGAATGGAAACGACTGGATTGCCTACCATCCATATGGTCGTGCAGGTGGTGAATTCCGCGGGATTCCCAATGCCGGCGACGTCTTTCATCCGGGCTTTACGACCTCGTCCACCGTTATCGAGTATGAAGGACCGCTCCATACCCGTCTCCGATCAGTCACTCTTGACAACAAATGGGCCGCGGTGTGGGATATTTTCCCAACCTACGCACGTATGACGATGGTGAAAAACGGAGCAAGCTATTGGTGGTTGTACGAAGGAACACCCGGCGGCAACCTCGAAATCGGAAGTGACTTTGTTGTACGGTCATCAGGTGTCCGAACTCTTGCCTCTCAGGCATGGTCCGCGGATATGTCCGGAGACGAGTGGGCATATTTTGGCGATGCAACCATGTCGCGTGTCTTGTACGTAGCCATGCATGAGGGTAACAACATCAATGACTACTATCGTCACATGGACAGTCTTATGACCGTGTTTGGATTCGGGCGTAAGGACCCGTGCTGTATCCGGTATATTAATACCTCGCCTTACACATTTACATTCGGCCTTGCTGAGGATTCAACCTACAGTTCAACATCAAAGGTCATTCGCTCTGCCTACAAGGATGTCGTAGTTGTCGAAGGGACTCCGCAGATCAAGGGGTCAACAGGTGGCGTTTCGTTATCAACAATTGTGTCCGATAACTTCAATGCCCCTAGCCTGAACGCGGACTTATGGACGTACTACAACCCACGCGGCGATGCGTCCGTCAGCATGACCGGATCGCAGCTGCAGATTACCGTCCCCGGCGGAACTGCGCATGATGTCTGGACTGACGGCAACTTTGCACCGCGCGTGATGCAACAGGCGAACAATACTAATTTTGAGATCGAAGGCAAGTTCGCATCAAACCAGGTGCATAAGTATCAGTTGCAGGGGTTCATTGTGCAGCAGGACCCGGCAAACTACATACGATTCGATTTCGTGAAAAATGCTTCAACGACAAATGCATTTGCTGCCGTGTTTGTCGACGGTGTCCCAACGACAAAACTCAACATGCCCATTACACCGGGCAACCCGATCTACCTGCGTGTAAAGAGAACCGGCAATCAGTGGACACATTCATACTCCTATGATGGCACGGTATGGACAACTACGGGGTTGTTCAATCACCCCATGGCTGTTTCATCTGTTGGACCGTACTTTGGCAACGCCGGGTCACCTGCACCGCAGTTGGTTGGATTGATCGATTATTTCTTCAACACAGAAATTCCGATCGTTCCAGGGATGTCATTTGCGGGAGATCCGACATCCCAGGATGGCATCCAGACGCAATTGCCGATACCAACAGAGTTTTTCCTTGACACAAACTATCCAAATCCGTTCAACCCGTCAACGAATATTCAGTTTGGACTGCCCGAGCCCGCAACGGTAACCTTGAAGATTTACAACACTCTCGGCCAGGAGATTACCACGCTCGTCGACGCTCAACATGACGCGGGATACCTGACTGCCACATGGAATGGAAGGAACGACTTCGGTTCTCCGGCGGGCAGCGGTGTGTATTTCTACCGGATGTTCGGAGTTGGAACTTCCGGAAAGACATTTACCAGCTTGAAGAAAATGGTTTTAATGAAGTAGCTGAGCTGTCAAGGGGGTGAACCGGATCGTTCATCCCCTACTTTTTCGCAAAGTTCCATCCTCAATAAGACTTCGGTCACAAGACACTTCGATTTTTCCGCACAACGTGTGAGTCGCGCCGTGATCTGCATCATAGGAACATGCAGACACATGGTTACCTCAGATTCCGCTTTACTTTTCCAGATAACTAGCGTATATTTGCATCGGGAACTCCCCCTCTCTCATTCCCAAATTTCCAACACGAACTGCACAACCAAACGTAGCAAATGAACTAAAAGTAACCGGTAGTCGATAAAAACCTGTTCCTTTTATGATGGGTTCGTGTCTCATGAAGAACCTGCGCTGATGGTTGGAATGTGAATGAATCTGGTTTCTTTCTTGGAGGATTAATGCGGCTTCACCTACATGCCCACCTGCGCTTGGCGTGCATTCTCTTGTTTGCATACGGGCTCTTTGCAGGCCAAACTGCGTCAGGGCAGACGAGCGTTCTCAGCAATCCGGGATTTGAATCCGGGACCGGCGGGTGGACATTTTTCACCAATGGTACAGGCAGCTACGCGGCCACTTCACCAGGATTCGTGGGATCAAACGCCGCCCGGTTGACCATCACCGCCACTGGTAACAACATGCAGTTGTACCAGTCGGGGTTCAGTTTCAAAGCAAATACAAGTTATACACTCTCTTTTGCCGCCTACTCTTCAACAGGGAACAACCTTGCTCTGTCCGCGCAAAAACACACCACTCCGTTCACAAATTTTGGACTGAACAATGTTCTGGTGGATATTGGTACCGGCTGGAATACACACACTGTAGTTTTCACGTCGGGTGGATTTTCAGGAACAACCACGGACGTTCGCTTGAGGTTCGTGCTTAATTCACATGCGAGCGCCGGTGATGTCTACTACATTGATAATGTTCTTCTCTACGAGACACCCACGGGAGTCCCCCCAACCGTTACCAGTGATCCTACAGATCAGGTTGTGGCTTCCGGGGCAACGGCTTCGTTCAACGTAACGGCTACCGGGACAGCGCCTCTTGCTTATCAATGGCAAAAAAATGGTGTTAATATCGGGGGTGCAACTAATGCATCTCATACCACCCCCTCTACTGTACCCGCTGATAGCGGTGCAATCTATCGATGCATCGTTTCGAACTCACTCGGAGCTGACACGAGTTCCCCGGCTGTTCTCTCGGTTCAGGTTTTTCCACCATCAGTTACTCAAGATCCGCAAAACCAATCTGTGGAAGTTGGACAAGCAGCAAACTTCAGCATTGTTGCAACCGGTACTCAACCGCTTGCCTATCAATGGCAACGAAACGGTCTTGATATTCCGGGGGCGACGAATGCTTCGTATGCAATAACAACGACAATCCTCGCCGATAGCGGAGCTATTTTCAGAAGCATCGTCTCGAGTCCGTATGGAGCAGACACCAGTAGTGATGCACTTCTCCAGGTAACATACACTTCCCCATCCGTCACCCAGGATCCGCAGAACCAATCGGTGGAGGTTGGACAAGCGGCAAACTTCAGTATTGTTGCAACCGGAACTTCGCCTTTGAGTTATCAATGGCAGAAGAATGGTGTTGACATCCCGAGCGCGACAAACGCTTCATATGCAATACCGGCAACGATCCTTGCAGATAGTGGCGCCACGTTCCGGTGTATCGTATCGAATCCATTCGGAGCCGACACCAGCAGCGATGCGCTCTTGCAGGTAGGTTATTTTCCGCCTGCTGTTACACAACATCCACAGCATCAAACAGTGGAAGTCGGACAGGCGGCCGCCTTCAGCGTTATTGCAACCGGAACCTCCCCGTTGAGTTACCAATGGCAAAGAAATGGGACGGATATTCCGGGGGCAACCAATGCATCATACTCCATTCCTACAACTGTCGTCCCGGACAGCGGTTCATTATTCACATGCATCGTTTCAAGCCCGTATGGTGTTGACACAAGTGACGCGGCGCTGCTGCAAGTCACCTACCTGATTCCTTCCGTGACCCAGCAACCGCAGAATCAAACAGTGGAGGTTGGGCAGGCGGCAGCGTTCAGCATTACAGCGACCGGGACGTTACCTCTGAGTTATCAGTGGCAGAAAAATGGAATTGATATTCCGGGGGCCACCAATGTGTCGTACTCAATTCCCGCGACTGTCGTCCCGGACAGCGGATCGTTGTTCAGGTGCATTGTCACCAACCCATACGGGGTTGATACAAGTGATGCCGCTCTGTTGCAGGTGACATATCTGATTCCTTCCGTGACCCAGCATCCGCAGAATCAAACAGTGGAGGTTGGGCAAACTGCAGCGTTCACAACAACCGCGACGGGCACCTTACCGTTGAATTACCAGTGGCAGAAAAACGGGGTTGATATTCCGGGAGCAACAAATCCATCGTACACCACGCCGGCGACTGTCCTGGCTGACAGCGGATCTCTGTACCGTTGTATTGTTTCGAATACCTATGGTGTTGATACGAGTAATGTCGCTCTGCTGCACGTGACATATCTCCCGCCGAACGTCACCCAGCATCCACAGAATCAAACTGTTTCAATTGGTCAAACGGCGTCCTTTTCGGTGACGGCCGCGGGAACTCCGCCTCTCAGCTACCAGTGGCAGAAGAACGGAGCCGACATTTCCGGGGCCACGAATTCCGGATACACGACTCCGGCCACAGTGCTTGCGGACAGCGGATCTATCTTCAGATGTATTGTTACGGGTTCGCTTGGGGTTGATACAAGTGATGGAGCACTTCTCCACATCACGTATGTTCCTGTAAACATCACACAACACCCACAGAGCATATCGAGAACATCAGGCCAGACGGCATCGTTCAGCGTTACGGCAACCGGCACTCAGCCATTGTCGTATCAGTGGCAACGCGACAGCGTGAATATTCCGGGAGCGACGTTATCATCATATACAACTCCCCCTACTTCACTTGCAGACAACGGTGCTGCATTCAGATGCGTTGTGTCGAATGTTGGTGGAAGTGTAACGAGCACTGCCGCTGTGCTGACAGTTTCCAGCGCGCCGTTGCCGCCGAACCTGCTCACCAACGCGAGTTTTGAATCCGGGACTTCCGGCTGGACATTCTTCACCAATGGTACAGGCAGTGCCACCACTGTTTCGCCGGGAACCGACGGCAGCAACGCCGCGCGGCTGACCATTACAACC
>CAZIHJ010000135.1:0-5954 GCA_964538485.1 uncultured Chitinophagales bacterium
GCAAATCCGGACCGAAGATATCGGATAACCCCATCGGGTTCACCGGACGCGAAACGCGCACTGTATCGCGCTGTACAGAGTCGGCAAGAACGACGAGTTTACGCCGCGCGTAGGAACCCTGAAACCGGAATGGCAATGTGAGAAAACTCACCCGTACCGTCGCCTCAGCCAACAGTGGATTCGAAACGAAGAACTGATGCAGCCTCGTGCTGTCGAAATCCATCCTGCCGGCACTGATCCGGTAGTCTCTCCCTCGAATAAGATGATCATCATTCAGGAAAACCGAGTCACTGCCTGCAACCATCCAAACATCACCAAGTACGTATGAGGTGTCGCGGCTTTCCAGGCGAACATTGAAGAGTTGTTCGACCCTGTTGGAGCTTCGGTCTGTGGATTGAGCGAACGCCAACTGCGTCCATAGACATAACAGCAATGGAAGGAAACGAGAGGGCGACATGGAGGCGGTTCTACTCATCAGAAATCAGCGACATGGTTTTTCACTAACCTTGTATCCGATGGGTCAGATCCGACTCCTTAACGTGAAGAGTGGTTATGCGTTGATATTCCAGCGAAGAATTATTATATTCATGCCAACCCAAAGAGCCAAAGTGGCGGAATTGGTAGACGCGCTGGACTCAAAATCCAGTCCGGCTTACACCGGGTGTCGGTTCGAGTCCGACCTTTGGTACATGCACTGAGAGGTCTGCAGTTCCCTGCAGACCTCTTTTTTGTTTCGATTACGTCGTTAATTCCCGCCGCGTGACTCTTCAAGCCCGTCAAACATCTTCCCGACATCCTGCTTCACATAGCCGGAAGGAATCTGAAACAACGAATCGGCAAGCGACCTCTCATCGATTCTTGTGATTTCCTGGGATTCCACGACATGCCCGTCGACTGTGGTCGCGGCTTTCATTGGAAATATCCCCATTCTTGCAACTTCGTCGGTCCATCCATCAGCATTCTGGGCATACTCGGCGCCGAAAGCGGTTTCAATTGCCTTTGCAATTCTGCCAAGTTGCTTTGAGCCCCATAATTCTGTTTTTGCGTCTCCGCGGGTCATCAGAATTTGTTCCGTGGAATACCCCAGAATCTTCTTCTTCTTCCCCGTACGTTTGACACTATACTTGTCCTGTTTGGCGACCGACTGGAGTTCCTGCGCGGGGGTGTCGTTATTGATCTCAAAGTACGAACTGTCTTGATCGCTCAACATCCAGACAATCTTCTTGTCATTCCTATAAATCATTGTTGCAGCCAGCATTCCGGGAGCACCTGTCGTTTCAACCCGCGCCTTATCCTTTTTTATCCACATTGTCATTGCGTATTCCTGGGAATTTCCGGTCTCGTCCGTGGAGGCATTTTTGCTTACCAGGATTCCCTCGAACTGTCCGAATCCGGATGGCACCACCGATATAAAGACCATCAGCAAGCAGGTAATCCTCAGGAACGAGAAACGGAAAACACTGGATAAAGAAGGATATAACTTATGAAGAGACAAGAGATTCATCACTTTAGTAAAATCAATTTATTCGAGTAGGATCGGCCATTGGCGGTTAGCCGACAAACATAAACTCCGCTTGAACGGAGTGAGGCATCCCATACCACTTCATAAGAACCTGGGTGAAGTTCTTTCGAGACGAGAGATGCAATTTCTTCTCCTACGAGATTGAACACCTTTACTTCAACACGAGTGGCGCCAAACCCCACTCCAGCAATTTCAAACTGAATTCGCGTTGTCGGATTAAACGGATTGGGGTAATTCTGATGTAATCTCACGTGCTCCGGCATCGTGCCAACAATCTGGCGTACCGATGTGAACAGCTGATTTCGATAGAAATCGAGCCCACCCCGCAACTGCCCGACAATCAGATCCACGTCGCCGTCCGCATCAATATCTGATGCCGTTGGCGCTATCTCCAATGACTTTGACATACCATCGAACGTGTCACTGACGAAACTAAACACCGGGTTACCGGCAGGACCATCGTTGCGGTACAGAAATATCTTGTTCTCCATTCCCCCCACGAGAAGATCGGCATCAGTGTCGTTGTCAATATCCACAAAGAACGGCTTTGCGTTGAAGCCGACCGCGATGTTCTGAAAGAATGACGTTTCAAGTGTGAATGCGGCTACGGTGGCTGTTCCAATATTTCTGAAGAACGAGACCTTCCCATCTCCCTTCCCTACAAAAAGGTCGAGGTCGCCGTCGGCATCTAAATCAAAGAATGCAGGGGCTGCGTATAGTCCAACATTCACACTATCAAAAAAAGAAATTTCACGTGTGAACTGTTGCACCACAGGGGTTCCAGTGTTGCGATAAAACTCGATGTTGCCGGCAAAATGACCGAGGAACATATCCTGATCATCATCGTCGTCAATATCGGCAAATGCCGGAGCATAGCCAAAATTCAAGGCGCTGGAAACAACGGCCGAGTCTTCCAGCGAATACAGCGGCGATGTTACCGTGCCGGTATTGCGCAGGAACGCAACCCGACCAAACAAGTCTCCGACGTACAAATCCTGATCATTATCGTTGTCGATGTCAACAAATGCCGGTACAGATTGCAGTCCGACATCAAGTGTTGGAAGAAAGTTCTTTGTCACCAGTTGGTAGTTGAAAACAGACGGTGTTCCTGCATTCTCATAAAAATAAAAATTATCGACCTGCTGGAACGGGGGCAGCACGCTGACAAAGAGGTCAAGGTCACCATCAGCATCAATATCGGCGAGCGTCGGTTGGTTAAATCCCCCTGTGATGACCGGATCGACAGGCGGAAATCTCCCTGACACAGAGTCGAGTATCGCATTTGTCGGCGTTCCAATATTCCTGAAGAAGAACACTCCGTCATCAAACAAATCACCATAGAACATATCAAAATCCTGGTCGGCATCGACATCGGCAAAGTACATTGTCCCCTGACCATGCTGCGGATTGAATGCCGGGGTATTGCAACCAGGGCAAATCTGAATTCCCTGCCAGAAGTCGGTTCTGAAAATCAATCTGAAATTGGCCGGTGAACCGACGTTTTCGTAGAAGTTTATCGTACCGATGCCGGGATTCAACGAGAAGTAATCCAGGTCGCTGTCCCCATCGATATCAATCAATCCGGGGATACACTGTTCTTGTGTATAGACAAGATTACCGAGCGAGTCTCTCAGCGCACCTTCCACCAGAGAAAATTCGGGCTGGCTGACTGATCCTGTGTTGGAGAAAATAGCAGCGCTGTTCAAACTGTCGCTCGCTGTAAGAAGGTCAATCTTTCCGTCGCCATTCACATCGGCGAAGCGAAACCAGCCATGCATCGAAGGGAGGGCAAAGCCTGGCATTTGAAGTTTGAACGACGGAACTTGGGGCGTTCCAAGATTGCGGAAGAAAGAAACCGAACGGTCATTGTTGTCAAGGATGAACAGATCAAGGTCTGCATCTCCATCAATATCCACAAACTGATGGATGGGATTATAGAAGCCCCCGCTGAACGGGTGGTCAATGGGCGTTCCACCTGCTGTAACGTTCACACCATAGGGTTCATGCAGGAATACCTGGGCCGATGCATTGAGCGACAGAAGTCCCGACATCATAAAACTCATTGCGGCAAACGCGACGCGCATCCTCACTCCTTCAACGCTTTACCGTAACGCGTCCACTGGGCGCAAACTGTGCAGCGACATTTTCCATGGATCGGGAGATTGTGGTGCCCTCTGACCAGGAAGAAAATCCTGCTGAAACAAGTCTGAGGAAGAACGGTGCAGCCGAGTTATCCGGCGACGGCTCAATGGTCACCATGAACGAAAATCCAGGAGCGGAGAGATCAGGTCTCGCCGGATCCCCAACGATAAAATCCTGGCCCGGGAAGTTCAATCCACTCCCCGGACCTTTCCCGGGTCCTGCACCATCAAAATCAGCGCTGTCGGCCTTCATGAACTTTCCCGTGGAATGAAAGGTGGTAAGACTCACCATCCATCCTTCGTAGGTCCATCCTGCAGGCAGTGACGGGAGATTTCTCAGACCCGGCGCAGGAGTGGGGTTGGGCACGAAAAACCAAACACCGGAATTTGAATCCGTGGGAACCGACGATGGTGCCGTGAGTGTATAGGAACCCGTTACGCTCGAGAAATTGGTGCCAAAAGCATCAACGTATGACACGGAGATGTCTGCAATGGCAGTGCGTTCATCACCATAAAACTTCCCTCCTGCGATTGCCGGACCCGGTTCATTGGGTGAGCCCGGTTCATGGATGTGTCTCCCAACCGTGATGATGACATCATCAAGCAATTGGACATCTTCGCCGGCCGGAATCACAAATCGCATCGGGTTGCCATCAAGGTCCACGACCTCGCCAAGTTCAGAGAAATTAAACTGACCCAGACTCATGAATCCCTCGTCATGCATCAGGCCATCTTCACCGGCACTCTTATTGAAATCAAGGAATGTCGCCCACAGCTCATAATGACCGTCATCATGCTCAAGGTGTGGAAGGTTTGCAATTGAAAGAGAGATTGTCGGTTCGGGAGGGCTTACCACTTCAGATGTCTGCTCACACGCGACTAAAATGAAGATACAAGCGAAGGCGACAACAAGAATCCGTCTCATCAGTTTCCCTTCCCCGGAGATACGGAGACACCAGCGGCAAATCCTCCGACCTCAATTCTGCGTATCACACTGTTCGTATTCACATCAATGATTGCGATGAACCCCGGATCCCTGCTGCCGCTGATGGGATGGTGCGGTGGATCGCCTGAGAGGATATTCTCGCAGGAGACGTACACTGTTCTGCTGTCCTCGGTAATATCGATGCCGTGCGGTTGCTTTCCAACGCTGTCGATGGTTGTGTACACGACATTCGAGTCGGTACGAATCACCGTTACGCTTCCCGAACCTTGATTGCAGACATACGTAAAGCGCATATCGCGCGTGACTTCACATTGCAACGGGTTTCTTCCAACGGGAACAAGCTTCACAAATGAGAACGTGTCTCCATCACGCCGGAAGATACTCACCATGCCGGTATTGGCGGGAGCAATGGGACCCTGACAGGTGATATAAATGAACTGGTCATCAGTACGGACGGCGATCTGGTATGGCTTGTACACAAACGTGCCCGGCGAAGGAAGTCCCGTTGCCACATGCAGGTTTGCCACGACTGAATCATTGGCGGTGCGGATGATTGATAGCAGGTCCCCGACGTTATTACCGACATAAAGATATTGCCCGTCATGGGAAAGTCGAGCACCGTGTGTTTTCTTCATGAGCGGGTGTGTGATGATTTTCTCGACAGACATCGTTGCAGTCGTAACGACAAATACCTGTCCAACTCCCTCATTGAAATTCGTGACATACGCCTTGCTCCCGTCTCGAGTGACAACCACGTGGGCCGGTGAAAGCCCCACAGCAACTTCGCCGAGAAGTTGATTGGTCACGGCATCGAACTTCTTGAGCATGTTGCCGGCGATCAGCGTTACGTAGTAGTAGCGTCCCTGATCATCTATCTGGACGTTGTGGGGTGCTTGCGGCGGCTGATTCAATGGCAGAGGATGACCGGCACGGACGTAGCGTGTCAAGAGTCCGGTTTGAATATCCAAAACGCCAACGAGATCAACATACTGACTTGTAAAATAGACCTTGCCTGACGGGCGCGGCTCCGGGAATGGCAACTCCCCGTTGTCATCTCTCGCCCCGTTTGCGATCCAATCAACAACGGTTTGAATGTCTCTCGCCGACAGTGGATCGCGGCTTGCTGGCATGGTAACGCTTGAAAGCGGACTGATGGTTGTATCGGTTTGGTTGATTGTCTGAACAATATGGCTCATGTACGAGCTGCCGGAAATCGCCACCGGGCCGTAGCGGGACCCGCGCATGATCCCTGCGTAGGACGTGAGATCCAAACCACCGGCAAAGCCCCGTGGACCACCGCCATGACAGCTTGAGCCGCCGCAATTCTGATCCAGAATGGGCTTAA
>CAZIHJ010000135.1:6054-7322 GCA_964538485.1 uncultured Chitinophagales bacterium
GGACCACCGCCATGACAGCTTGAGCCGCCGCAATTCTGATCCAGAATGGGCTTAACCTTGAGAGAAAACTGAGCGGTGGGTGGCAGATTGCCGTTTTGCTGTGGCTCAATAACCTGGTTGGGTTCAACGCATCCAGCGATCAATACAACGAGAAGCGTGAAGCAAGAAACGACTTTCATCAGAACAACCTCAGGTAAATTCTGATGAAAATGTACGAACAACGCTTCTGGTAGTCAAATCTGGTGAGTTACCGCATCACTATCATTTTCTTAATGCTCGTATGGTTACCGGCATTGAGTCGATAGAAATACACCCCACTGGCAAGTGCTGTGGCATCAAAGTTTGCTGAATGATACCCAGCCTCGAAATATCCGTCCCTGATAGTTGCGACCTGTTTCCCCAACAGGTCATAGACGACAAGCGACACGTTGTTTGCCTCGGGTAAATCGAACCTGACTTGCGTTACTGGGTTGAATGGATTGGGATAGTTTTGGTGCAAGGCCATTTTCTCCGGTATTGGATGGTCATCCACACTGTTGACTATATCAAGCAAGTAGATACCCGGGTCACCTTCGGAACTGATGCCCGCATAGAGCCGTTCATTAGCCGTATCAATCTCCAATGAATAAAAATCGGCTGGACTCGGCATACCCGTGTCAAACCTATGCCACGATTCCGCTCCATCGGTACTGCGAAAGAGAGGTGAATCCCCGCCCTGCCAATCAAGTCCGAGATAGAGTTCGTCAGGTCTCTCCGGATTGGCGATTAAAGTATAAACCGCCCTGTCCAAAGAACTCAGACCGTTGTTTTTCTCTGCCCAAGTCAGACCACCGTTGGTGGTCTTGAATACTCCCCCCGGAGCCTGCCCTTCGGTGTACACTCCCGCGTAAACCACATTCTCGTCACGTGGATCAACTTCAAGCCGCACTCCCAAGCTGAACCCGAATCCCAGCGTTAGTGGTGACCACGTAGCACCCCGATCTGTGCTTTTGTTGATCTGGTTAATGTCCCCAGCGTACAGGACATGGTTATTTGTTCGTGAAATGGCAAGCGACAGGAGAACCAGCCCCGGAGGTGTTGGAACCATTTCCCATGACTGGCCGAGGTTACTGCTTCGTGCCAATGATCGTGGCCCTATGCCCACATACACAACGATCGAGTCTCCAGGATCTATTTGTACGATGCGAGATGGATAGAAGTCACCCATGAAGATGAGCGTCCACGTCATCCCGCCGTCTGTACTCTGGTTGATATTGTTTCCAATTGGA
>CAZIHJ010000136.1:0-1507 GCA_964538485.1 uncultured Chitinophagales bacterium
GCGTCATGGCGCGCATTAAAGCTCTTGTGCTTGAGTGCAGCCGTGGCGTTCATCCCCTCGGGAACAGGACCAACTGTACCAAAGAGATTCAATAGAACACTGTACCCTTTTGCAATACGGGCAAACGGCAGCATGTACCAATCGTATGATAGTTCTTCTCCCCGTTCCGCTTCCTCCAGCATGGCATCAATCACGGCGTTATCTATGTGGTCTTTGTACAACGTGGCAGGATCACGCCACTCGGCAACCACACGCAATTGCGGATCGTACTCCAGGTCTGCGGGCTCCTGTGTCTCAAAATGTTTCACCCCGAATGCCCCAAGCCAGGATGCAACACCGGATGATGAGATGGTGGACAGTCCCATCCACAGGGTCAATCCCGATTTTCCATATGCGGCTGAGGCAACCTCGGAACAGAAATACGCACTTGAGTCATTGAAGTCCATTGCAAAGTCGTACGGAATGTGTCGGCGGCGGGCCTCATCCAGAACTGACGCTGCTGCACGGTGTGGCAACATCGGATCGGACTGGAGTTCGGGAAGGTCGGAACGCAGGCGCAACACCATCACGCGCAGTTTGGTATCACGCAGGTACTCGTCAAGCGTTGCAATGGCAACCCCTTTTTCGATATGCGATTCGATGATCGAGATCTCTCTGGAAACGGAGTCAACGTGGAGCAACGCAACGTGAGAGAAGTTACCGGGATAATCGTTCCCGCGTGAGATCAAGGCAGAGGTTGGCGCGCCCCCTCGTGAGACCAGGATGTCCCCGCTACGGACTTCAATCCCGAGTATGGTTGCCTTCGGCGCCGATGATGGTTCATCAACGCAACGGATGCCAGCCGGGAATTCCCTTGCCTGCAGCATCACTTCTTCCAGTGCCGCCCTGCTTCCGTAGAGCAGACGATACATCCTGTCGCGCACAGACTGCGCATTCATGTCCCATTGTTCCGATTGTTTCTTGACTACAGTTCGCAAGTCCACCAACGAGTTGGTGTATTCCGGCAATCGGTTGGAACACGCCGCAACAAACGGGGCAAGGGCAAACACTTCATGCTCAATCATGTCAAAGAGGGAATCCTCGGCAGGCAATGGTTGATGGGTCAAGGTAGCAATGAAGAGACTGCATTGCGCCAGCCCGGTGTTCAGACTCTCCGCCAACTGGTTACAGCCCAATGCACGTGCATCGGCAAATCGTTGCTCAAGCGCCTCCCATCGTTCGTCCTGATTCCAAATGAACGGACGCCGGTTTGCCTTCTGCGGTACGGGTGATTCGACATCAGGAATACAAAGGAGAAAGAAGGTGAAAGCAACCGCAGAAACTGCGATGGCGGAAAAACGTGCGATGCCGAAACGTCTCACATCCTGAACATCCAAATTATCCTATCAATTGACTATCCATCTATTCCAAAACTCTATTTCTCCAACTCTCCATCCCCTTCGCTCGACCCTGGTTATCCTTTTACGCTCCCGAGTGTCAACCCGGACACCAGGTACTTGCTGAGCGC
>CAZIHJ010000136.1:1607-7224 GCA_964538485.1 uncultured Chitinophagales bacterium
GTTATCCTTTTACGCTCCCGAGTGTCAACCCGGACACCAGGTACTTGCTGAGCGCCAGGAACAACACGACAACCGGAATTGCCACAATGAGCGACGACGCGCCGTATAAGCCCCACTCCGTTGACATGTTGGATTCAAATGACTTCAGACCCAAAGGCAGCGTCCAGAGTTGCGAGTCCTGGAGTATCTGGGCGGCAACGAGATACTCGGACCACGCGGTCATGAATGAGAAAAGGGCTGTGATAACCAGCGCAGGCGCCGCGAGTGGCAGGATGATCATGTAGAACGCCTGGAATTGATTACAGCCATCAATGCGGGCCGCCTCTTCCAGAGTATACGGAATCGTATCATAGTATCCCTTCATCGTCCAGATAGTGAAGGGCAACGCTGTGGCGGCATAAATAACGATTACTCCAAGATACGTATTGATCAAGCCCAGTTTGATAAGCATGATGTACAACGGCAACAGCAACATCGTCGCGGGGAACATCTGCGTTGTTAACAAACTGAGCAGACCAATTTTCTTTCCGATAAAATTAAACCTGGAGAACGCATACCCAGTTGTTGAAGCAAGAGCAACACCTGTCAGCGTCACCACAAACGATACAAATAAGCTGTTGCGCATCCAGACGAGGAAAGGACGGTCGGTGAAGAGTGTGACGTATGCCTGCAGGGTTGCGTTGTCGGGAATAATTTCCAATGAAGTGGAGAGCAACCTGTCCGCCGGCCGCAACGAAATGGTCAGGACTTGCAAGACAGGATACAGGGCAATGACCGAGAAGAGACAAAGGGTAGCATAAGAAGCAACAAGCCTTGCGTTTCTCTTTGTGAAAACTATCTGTAGAAATTTCTTCATTATTTTCTCTGAAAACCAGGCATGATATAGAGACCCATGCGATGTCACACCGAGCGGAGTCGAGGTGTGTATTTGGCTGCAACTGTCAGGGTTCGACTTCGCTCACCCTGACGAAGGATGACTTTTCACTTTTTGATTATTGCTACATCGCTTCGAGTCTGTCTTCATCCTAATATCCAATTTTCCATCAATCCATTTATCCGCTTTTAATACGCGGCTTCTGTCGCCTTTGTTCTCTTCATGAACGTCAAACTAAACACTAACAGGATAGCAAAAATGACCATAGATAGCGCGGCCGCATAGCCGTACCGGTACAAATTAAACGCCGCCTTGTACACAAACGACACGAGGATATGTGTCTGGTCGGATGGTTCGCCGGCATTGGAGACCAGCCACACGATGTTGAGATTATTAAACGTCCAGACAGTACCCAATGTAATTGCTGGAATCATCACCGGTCGAATCAATGGCAGGGTAATGTTCCAGAGTTTGTGATGCCACGATGCGCCGTCAATATCCGCCGCCTCGTACAACTCATGCGGAATGCTCTGCAATGCGCCAAGCGCGATCACCATCATAAAGGGAAATCCCAGCCAGACGTTGGTGATGATACAGGCGATGAACGCCTCCGTCGGGCTCTTCAGCCATTCCACCATCGGCAAATTGAGATACTTGTTGAGGATGATGTTGATTGATCCGTACTCATAGTTGAACATTCCACGCCACGTGAGCGCAACGATATACTGCGGCACAGCCCAGGGGAGTATCAACAGTGTTCGGAATATTGGCTTGCCCTTGATATCCTTTTGATTGAGAATCAACGCCAGGAACACGCCGATAACGACGTGGAAGAACACGTTCACCACAGTCCAGATGATCGTCTTCAGGAAAATGACATAAAAATCCGGCTGAGTCGGTTCAGTGAAAACTTTGATGTACTGCTGCGGCCCGATGATCGACCAGTCCTTGATGTGCCGGAGGTTCATGTTCGAAAACGAGATGATCACGTTATACACGAACGGATAGAACACCACAGCCACCAGAATCAGGAATGCCGGCAGGACAAGGAAACCGATAAAAAACTTATGTTCGATGCGTTTCATAGAACAAGTTTGTGGAGTTCATAGAGTCTGTGGAGTTCGTAGAGTTATAAAGGGCGTGGTTGATTCACAACTCCACAAACTCTAGGGACTCTACAAACTCTATAGACTGTTTTTCATTCATTCATTTCCAATATCTTCCTCAACGCCAATGCCTGCATCACCTTCGCCGCCTGTTCCGGAGTCTTTGCTCCGCCAAGAACGGCCTGGTAGCTGGGGCGCATCGCATCCCAGATTGCTCGCAGCTCAGGAACAACCGGCATCGTTCTCCCTCGCTCAATTTGGATTGCAGAGTTGCGAAGGATATCGTCGTTCTGTACAAAGTCAGACATGACAGCCGCTTTGCGGGTGGGCATCGTATTCAATTCCCGCGCAGTCTGCAGTTGCACCTCCGGTTCCATCAAAAACTCAAGCAACTTCACAACAAGCGGCATCTTCTCCGGTGTCACGTTCCGGTTGATGGAATATCCCTTCGGAGAAATCATGGGGGCACACCAGAGACCTGTACTGAGGATCTTCGGTAGCGGCGCCACGCCGATGTTAATCCCGGCTTTCTTATATCCGGACCAGGACCAGTCACCATTGATGATCATCGCGGCCTTGCCATCCTTGAATAAAGCATCGGCCACGTTGTAATCCGCTTCTCCGGGGATCATCTTGTACCTGTCCCGCAAGTCACGGATGAACTTCAACCCGTCAATCGTTCCCGGACTGTCGAGTGTGGGTACGCCGGCATCCGTCATCACCCATCCCCCGAAGCCTGTCATGAATGGGATAAAGAAAAACGGCTCGGTGTAATTCCACGTCAATCCATACAGATCGATCTTTCCATCACCGTCTTTGTCTCCGGTGAGTTTCATGCCAATCGCAATCAGATCCTCGTCCGTCTCTGGCGGCGTGGTGAGAATATCCTTATTGTAAATGAGAGTAAGATGATTGCCAAGTTTGTCTGCCATCTGGAAGAGGTGACCGTGAGAGTACGTCAGCCCTTGAGGAATAAAAGAATCGAGATATTCCCTTTCGAACAGCCCTTCCATCGGTGTGATAATATCCATCACCTCAAACGGACCCACCTGATCCGAAGGCCCGTACACGAGATCGGGACCCTGTCCTGCAATCGCAGCAACAATGAAGCCGGAACGGAGTTCCTCTGTCTCTTTGTATATCTGCTCGACCTTCACTCCCGGATTTGCCTTCATGAACTGCGCAATCTGGTCCTCCAGTATCACCCGCTCATCCACACGCATTTGGTGCCAGATAACAATGTGGTTCGGATCGAAGGCGCGCTGGCACCCATCAAACAACGTGAGACAGCAACAACAAAAAAGAATAAGCCAGCTATCTAACCAGAAGCAATTTCTTGACCTGAACGTGATCATTTGACCTTAGCTTGTAGAAATAAACACCGGATGGATGATTCGAAGCATCCCAAGTCGCTACATGTGAACCGGCTACCTTTGACCCAGATTCGATCACTGCGGAGAGTTCACCGAGTTGATTAAATATCTCCAGTAAAACATCTGAGGCGACAGAGAGAGAGTAGTGAATTTGGGTTAACGAATTAAAAGGGTTAGGAAAATTTTGAGCCATACCTGTTGAACGGCGGTCGAGGTTAATTGATGGACCGTCGACAGATGTAACTATCTCTGATAGCGGTCGCCGCCAGACCCCTCTTCCTCGCGTCCCGACATATAACTGTGATGGGGTCCCATGAAGTACACTAATCCACACACTGGGAATTCCATCACTCCATTCTGACCATGAGTTACCGAGATTAGTTGATAAGAAAATGCGATCGGTTGTGGCTCCCACAAAAACGGTTGTTCCGATAGTCGTGAGTGCGTCAACACCGGGAAACACAGCACCGTTAACTAATTCCCAAGTAACTCCATCGTCCAGTGAACGAAACAATCCTCCAGACCGTGATCCTGCGAAAATTGTCGTTCCAACCATGGCTATCGATTCGATTGAGTGCGACGTAAGTGTAGAAGGTTGCCACGCCATGCCGTAGTTGGTTGAATAATAGACCCCATATATAGTCCCGGCGAACACCTTGTTGGCATTTCCAACCACGCAATTTCCTTCGACATCGCCAACGCTCCCATGCCAATTTGTTCCATTGTTTGTCGAATACTCTGTATTTGAATGAACAGCAACCATTGTCTGATCCGTCGGATGAAATGCCCTCACATTGGACGGAGACGCAAGAGTGGACGACCATGTAGCCCCAAAATTAGTTGAGCGACCAACCCGACTGGAACCAACAAACATGGTGTTTGATCGATAACTTATTGATGACAAAGTCCAACTAGGCAGGCCCAAACTGCGTGAAATCCATTGCATTCCGAGGTTTGACGAGTGAAAAAAACCACCACTAGATGCAACAAAAAGGCTCTCCCCAATAGAGAAAATGCCGGAAATGTAGGATGCCAACAGTCCTGAATTGGAAATGCCCCATATCCGGCCGTTGTTGGACGACAAGTAAACACCTCCACCATCAGTACCTGCATACAGCAAATGATCATCATAGTAAAGTGCGCGGACCGTACTATAATCCAATCCTGCATTCATTGCTTCCCATTGATCACCATTGTGTGGAAGCCGAAAGATACCCTTGCGCTCGGTTGAAGCAACAAGAAAGGAATCTGTAGATACCAAGTTATTTACGGTAACAATGAACGGCATTCCCTGACTATGCGGTGACCAATCTACACCGTAATTTGTTGACCTGAAAACGCCTAATGAGCCAGATCCAGCATACAGATCGGTTCCATGGGCTAACAATGATACAATTCTAGGATCTGAGATTCCTGTCTCAAGAGAATCCCAACTCATACCACCATTCGTTGAACGATGAATACCCTCCGACATCGTTCCTGCAAAGATCGAAGTCCCAATGACTGCTAAAGCAACGGTAGCTCGTTGCAGAATCGGGCCTATCCACGATGAACCGTTATTTGTTGTCCGTGCAACGCCCCAATAGGAACTTCCGATGTACAGAGTTTCCCCGACCGTTGCAAAACATCTTATGAACGAATCCGGACCAGGCAGGTTTATCCAGCTTTGTCCTAGATTTGTTGACACATGCAGTCCACCGTCGGTCGCTGCAAGGAGACGCCCCTCCTTTTTTCCTAAAGCATGAACGTACAAGTGCTCGATGCCGTTGTTGCTCGATTCCCAGTCTATCCCTCCATTGGTAGACACAAAGACACCTGTACCTTTTGTCCCAACAAAGACATGATTATCAGTGCTAACGAATGATGTAACAAATGCCCCAGATGGACCGCTCGTTTGTATCCATTGAGCACCAGATTCAGAACAAGAAACCAGGAGCAACGCAATGGCAAATACAATCCGCATTCTCACGAAGTCTCCTTTCTTCTGATATCAAGAGTATTCCAAGCCACACATTTCAAAATTCAAATACCACGGCCTGACCCGGAGCAAGTGTAGCGACCAGATGACCGTCCTTGATTTTGAGTTTCTTGCCACTCAACAGATCAGCCACCTGTTTTCTTCTTGTGTCGACGGGAATGCCGGCCAATTGTGCTGCATGATAGTCCGTGTTACTCACAATAGCAATCCGTTTCTTCCCGTCGGTACGGACAAAGGCAAGCACATGGTGGTTCGGATCGTGGAGAACAACGAACGTCCGGGGATC
>CAZIHJ010000137.1:0-6976 GCA_964538485.1 uncultured Chitinophagales bacterium
CTTCACTCCGAGCACGCCAGAGTTGAGTAGTTCACTGAGATTGTGGGCGTTGCCCGGTACCAGCCCCGCGTGAAATCCGCAATCAACATACAGATTACCATCGGTAGCGTCGAGTTTCTGTTTGAATGCATCCGCCGTCGTGGTAACCGGAGAGCTATTCAACGGCATATCCACCAACGTGGTAATTCCACCGGCAGCGGCGGCACGGGTCGCAGTTTCAAATCCCTCCCATTCCGTTCTGCCCGGCTCGTTGATGTGAACGTGCGAATCGACAAGTCCCGGGAGAATGACCTTTCCGGAGAAGTCCACACGTTCGCATCCATCGGGAATTTCACCAGTACTCACAACCGCGACGATGGTCTCACCCGAAACCAACACCGCACCGGGCTTAATACCTTCCGGAGTAGCGATTCGTTCGCAACAGAATGCCACAAAGTGACTGGTGGGAACCAAGAACTGACCCTGCGATGGTGATAGGATGACTACGACGCATCAAGAATAGAGCTTTTCGGGAGAAAAGGCAAGGTTGGAGGACAATTACTAATTATCAATCAGCCCGCCAAAAGATGAATCACGGCGGGTCTACGACAATAAGCAATGGGATGAAGCGAGGCTGGAAGGACGATGAGCAATAGGCCGAAAGCGGATAATCGAGAATCCCGAAATCCAAATGGGCACATAGCCGCCAAAGATGAGCCACGGAGGGTCGAGGTTAAAGGTTTGCTTGCCATGCCGCCACCACTTCCCCAACGGGAAAGAATACTCAAGGGTCGGGACAGCGTCCCGACCTACAGAACCAACATGAGTTCAATACACCCTGAAAGGGTGACATAACCCTTTTCTTCCAACAGCAACCACCCCGTCACTGGAACACCCTGTAAGGGCTTGATTCTTGCGTGACTGTTTATTAGACTATCCTTCACGGAGAACCCATGTCCACGACTTCCATTCTTTTCACATACGACGATTACCTGACCCTGCCTTCAAACGGGAAACGCCACGAGATCATCGAAGGAGAATTGCTGATGACGCCCGCGCCTTCGCCTGAACACCAACGTATTGTGCTTCGTGTAAGCCGCATACTTGATGAGTTTGTTCAGATGCACGGATTGGGGGAGATATTAGTTTCTCCTGTGGATGTCGTTCTGTCGATGACCGACGTGGTCCAGCCTGATGTGGCGTTCGTCTCCCGTGAGCGGATGGAGATTGTCACGAAGAAGAATATTGTGGCGGCGCCTGATCTGGTAGTGGAGATTCTCTCTGAGTCCACGGAGAAAACTGACCGCGTTGCAAAGAAGGCCATCTATGAACGATTCGGTGTGAAGGAATACTGGATTGTTGATCCTGTTTCCAAGGCAGTGGAAGTGTATCAACTCAAGGATGGCAAATTCTCTCCCGCTTCAATGAGCGTAGGGAACACACCCGTCAACTCCTCGCTTTTTCCCTCGCTCTCGTTCTCTGCTTCCCGGTTGTTTGCCTGACAAGATCTGGATCATGAAAACTCTCATGAGAATACTCTCCAGGGCTGTTACCGTACTGAGCTTGATGGTCGTCCTCATCGGCTGGTTTCCGGAGGAGACTATTGCGCAAAATGCCTATTACCGTTTTCCCCTCTGGTTGAGTGATTCACTTGGCGCGTTTACTTACATCGATTCACTCTGGTTTGGTCTTCATCCGGAAGCGACTACGTGCGTTGATAATTCTCTTGGAGAGTTCTTCGTGTTTACAGAATGTGGCTTGTTCAGCCAACGTTGCGCGCAATTCTCACGTCCATTCGGAGCGCCTTGTAACGAAACCAACTTTCCAGTCATTCTTGACTTACGTCGTTCATGGAGCCCGACTCAGGTTGATACTTATCTCGTGAGCTTCATTGGCACAGATCCGATCGTTATGCACTGGCCGAACAATCTCTCAGTCTACTATGATTCGTGTAGGCTTTATGATGCGGCTTCCTTTTATTTCGGTTTTCCACATGTGATTGACATTGATATGCTGACTGTGGATTCAGCTATTGTTTCCGGTCCATTTGATATGTGGGGTGTCGTCATTCTTGCAACAGGCCCACAAGCCACCACCGGCTTATATGAGCAAAGCGATGAGTCGCCCAGTTCATGGGATCTCTCACAAAACTACCCGAATCCATTCAATCCCTCAACGAAGTTTCGACTTACACTACCCCACACGTCATTCGTCTTCGCCAGTGTCTACAATTCCATGGGGCAAGAGGTAACCAATCTTGTAAATTCGATGATGGAACCAGGCAATCATGAGTTGGTGTGGTCTGGCCTGAATCAACGAGGCGTGCTGGTTGGTAGCGGGGTATACGTTCTTCGGGTCTATACACTGCCGCAAGGTGGTTCAAACGGAATTAGTAAACAGCGAAGGATGGTTTTGATCCGGTAGGACCAGCAAATGCACCACCATCCCCCTTCTCCACTCACCGACACCCCGCCGCCGTTCACCGATTTCACCGTTTCTTTGAATAACCCCCACCGTATATTGCTTCCAGAACAACCACGGAAGGAACGGATCAATGCAAATACAACGTACACGGAGCCGGCTGCCCCGCCTGTTGCTCGGGACGACATTCATTACGCTGGGCGGCTTGCTCATTCTCGATAACATTGGCATATTCGGATGGTCGGTGTGGAAACTCTGGCCGCTTACACTCGTGTTGATGGGACTCGTTCGGCTCATTCAATCCGACAACAGTTATGGACGACAACTCGGGACCTGGTGGATCGTGGTCGGCGCGTGGCTGCAGGTGTCAACGCTGCGGCTTTTCGGACTGACGTTCCATGACAGTTGGCCGATTCTGATCATCGCGGTCGGGGTGATGATGTTATGGAAGCACACCAACCGGAATTCCCGTACTCATTTTGCAAAGGAGATGGAATATGGAAACTAAATCAGGATTTCGCATCACTCCACAGATTGTGTTGGGGCTGCTCATCATCTTTCTCGGCGTCATTCTGACGTTGGATAGAATGGACGTGATCTACGCAGGGGATTTTCTCCGCTGGTGGCCGGTGCTTCTCGTCGTGTACGGTATCAGCAAACTCACGACTGAAAAAGGGGATGGCATCGGCGCGTATCTTTTTATCGGCGTCGGCGGCATCCTCCTGCTCGGCAAACTCGATATCATTGACGTCCGATTCCGTGACCTCTGGCCTCTCTTCCTTATTTTCATTGGGGGTATTCTGGTATGGCGCACAGTAAAACGCCGGAACGATGTGAGCGTGCTTGGAGGAGAACGTATTTCCGACAGCAACGATACCATTAGCGGACTTGCTCTTCTTGGTGGAGTCGAACGCACAAACAGTTCCCAGAATTTTCTCGGCGGCGAACTCACTGCGATCATGGGTGGATGTGAGGTGGATCTGCGCCAGGCATCGATCAAGAACGGCGAAGCGGTCATCGATGTGTTTGCCGTCTGGGGCGGTATTGATATCAAAGTCCCCGAGGATTGGGCGGTTTCAATAAATGGTACACCCATCCTTGGCGGCATTGAGGATAAGACACGTCCTCCGAAGGGTGGCTCGACAAAGAATCTGGTGATTCGCGGAACCGCGATCATGGGCGGCGTGGAAGTGAAGAACTAATGCATCCGGTACTCGCTGACGCGCAGAATCGCCTCATCTACCTGGTCGCCTGGACCATTATCGGGTTGCTGCTTGCAGCGCTGCTCGCAGTTCCGGGCGACCTCCCGTTGGCGGACGCAGTGGTGTTCAGCGTTCCACTCGCGCTCGTGTATGGATTTGTTTGCCTGTCGGCACGATACCTCTGCGGTGCATTTCCCATTGAACGCACACAGTGGTTGCAGTTGTTGACGATTCATCTTGTTGCAGCCGGACTTTCGAGCGCGCTCTGGATTCTCTTTATGACGTTGTGGGGAAACATCCTCGCACAGGTGCAAACGTTCTCGGCTCTGGCGGAACTTCCAGCAGTAACCATGCGAATCTGGTTTGGATCGGGTATGCTGCTATTTCTACTCGCTGTTGCAGTACACTATCTCATTGCAGCATTCGAGGCATCGCGTGATGCAGAACGGCGTTCGCTTGAACTCCGCATACTCGCCCAGTCAGCCGAACTGAGAACACTCCGTACACAGATCCATCCGCACTTTCTGTTCAACAGTCTGAACTCCATCAGCGCGCTCACGTCGAGCGATCCGGCGGGGGCACGGGCAATGACGTTGCGCTTGGCGGGATTTCTGCGGACAACTCTGAGTCTGGGTGCGAAAGACGCCATCACGCTGCCGGAAGAAATCTCGCTGGTGAACGAGTATCTCGCCATTGAGCAGGTGAGGTTTGGTAGCAGACTCCGTGTTGAATGCACGTTCGACCCCGAGATCATGGAGAACAAACTCCCTCCTCTGCTTCTCCAGCCCCTCATTGAAAACGCGATTAAACACGGAATCGCTCACCTGATTGAGGGGGGAACAATCACCATTCGAGCAACGGGAGGGGTCAATCGCATGAAAATCGCCATTACGAATCCGCTGGATACCGACACGGGGTCGATGCCCGGAGCAGGACTCGGCATACGCAACGTCAAGGAACGACTTGAGAGACTCTATGGCAACGATGCGCGGATTGACCTTGCACGAGACGCGAATTCATTCACTGTTGAACTGACCATACCAGCGACAAAACCATGACATCTCAACACCGCGCTATTATTATTGATGACGAGGAGCTCGCACGCAGTATTGTCCGCGAATATCTCGCCTCCCATTCGGAGGTGGCCATCGTGGCAGAATGTGCAAATGGTTTCGAGGCCGTCAAGACAATCACCGAATTGAAACCGGATATTATCTTCCTCGATATTCAAATGCCCAAGCTGAACGGGTTTGAAGTCCTGGAGTTGATTGATGAACACCCGGCTGTCATCTTCACAACTGCATACGACGAATACGCGTTACGTGCCTTTGAAGTGCATGCGGTGGACTACCTGCTGAAGCCCTTCAGTCAGGAGCGGCTCGACGAGGCACTTGCGATTGCGTTGACCCGGATCGCATCGGTACGAGATGCCGCGTTGAAAACCCTTGTCACCTCAGCACGAAAGCAGGAAACCATACTTCAACGTCTCCTGGTGAGAGACGGGACAAAAGTCCATGTGATTCCTGTCGAGCAGATTGACTTCATAGAGGCTCAGGATGATTATGTGTGTATCCGGGCCGAAGGAAAGAAACATCTGAAGCAGGAGCCACTGGCTTCGCTGGAAGAACAGCTCGATCCAAAGCAATTCGTTCGCATTCATCGCTCGTTCATTCTGAATATAGAACGAATTGCGAAAATCGAACCATACGCTAAGGATAGCAGAGTGGCGGTTCTGAAGGACGGGACAAGTTTGCAGGTGAGCAGAGCGGGGTATGCAAAGTTGAAACAGTTGCTGTAAGGAGGTTGTTTAGAAAACCGTCACACTGAGCGTAGTCGAAGTGTGGATATTGTTGCGCGGATCAGGGTGCGACGGAGTTTACCCTGAGCGTTGCGAAGGGCTCACCCTGACGACACTGCATTGTGGATTACTCCTTCGGCTGATACAACACATCTTTGGCAATCGGGAATACCAACTTCGTCCACTCTGCGTACATTTTCGCTGACGGGTGGAGTCCATCACTGGCAACAAGCGCAGGATCGACAATGGCTCGACGGGAGACAGGGGTAACGTCAACATAGTACGATCCTGACTTCAGTGCCTCCTCTTTGTTGATGGCATTGAATTGATCAATCTCCCGCGCAATCTTTGCACGGTCACGATCCACCGCAAAGGGTGTTACTCCCCAATCCGGGATTGAAAGAACTATGACATGAGCAGTCCTGCCACCGGCAAATGTGATGGCGCGCTGCAACAAGGCCTTGAGTTCCTCCCGGTACTCTTCCGCGCTTCTTCCCCTGTACTGATTATTCACGCCAATCAACAGCGACACGAGATCGTACGTGCCTTCAGGTTTCGCATTGTCAATGCCTTTGTTCAATTCATCGGTCGTCCAGCCGGTCGTTGCAATAATCAACGGATCATCAACGGGAATCCCGTCACTGCGCAGCAAGCTTGCAAGTTGGACAGGCCATCGACCATCATACTCGACACTTTCTCCAATCGTGTATGAATCACCAAGGGCAAGGAAGCGATAGCCAAGTTGTTTATTGGGTGTGGATGATTCCATGTTTTTGCCTGATGGAGATGAAGTATGACAACCGATAAGGAATGATAAAAACACAAGCACGACAAGAGTTTTCATGAAGTCTCCTGTTTCTGAAGTAGTGTTGCCATTTCTCTCGACTTGAGTTGCACAGGCAGCGCCGCGCCGCGCCGGACCTGAATCATCTCTGCAACAATGCTGACGGCAATCTCCTCGGCAGTCGCGGCTCCGATATCGAGTCCCATGGGCGCCCTCACTTTCTCCAACATTTCGCGGCCAATGCCGTCCTTCATGAGATTCTTGAACGAGGCAAGTACCTTGCGTTTGCTGCCGATCATTCCGACGTACTTTGCCTGTGTCTTCACGACTCTACTGAGT
Organism: uncultured Chitinophagales bacterium; assembly: GCA_964538485.1. Lineage (GTDB taxonomy): Bacteria > Bacteroidota > Ignavibacteria > UBA10030 > UBA6906 > JBJXHC01. The sequence goes on from CAZIHJ010000137.1 coordinate 6,524, forward strand.
ATCTCCTCATCAGAACGATGGCCACGTGTCACGATCACCACGTACGTCGATGATGTGATGGAAAGCTCTTCCATCGCATCATAGAATTCCGCTGCCACGGTTTCCTCCGCATCCGGGAATCGTTCTTTGTTCGCAAACTGGACCCTGTCATCCACCACCGTCACCCTGAACCCAGCCATCGCAGCTACGCGTGTAACATACAGGGAGACATGTCCGCCGCCAAACACGATAAGTTGCGGCCGCCCAAGCACGGGTTCCAGAATCAGCACGCCATCCGAGACCTGCAACTGTTCTCCTTGTGAACGCTGTAACACTTTTGAGAGCGATACACCAAGATCAATAGAGCTCGTCTCTGCAACAGATCTCCAATACTCCACAACTCCATTACTCCGCGACAGCTCCTCGTGTGTAACGATGCCCTTGAACCGGATCAACCCGTCACCTGTGAGATGA
>CAZIHJ010000137.1:6986-7209 GCA_964538485.1 uncultured Chitinophagales bacterium
GGGTTGCAACAACGCAATCCTCGCCTCTGTCTCTGATGCTTTTCAGTGTCTCATACAGTTCTCGCTGATGAATATCAACCGGTTCCACGAGAACATCGAGGTTTCCTCCACAGATCAGACCCTGAATCACTTCGTCTTCGTTGAGATGGAATGTAAGAATCGCTGCCTTATTGTCTTGATGCAACTTCCGGGCAGCATCCAGAACGTCCCCTTCCATACAACC
>CAZIHJ010000138.1:0-6972 GCA_964538485.1 uncultured Chitinophagales bacterium
CGTGGCTTGTCATCAATACGATCGTTGAAGCGCCTCGCGATGCGTTGATTGGGGCTGGAATTATGGCCCTTGGCCTGCCGACGTACTTTTATTTGAAGAGAAGGACGTAGAGTGACTGGTTATTTAATCACAGTCATAAGGATGGACTTGACACGATGTGCTGTTGTGACTCTGCAAACATAAACTCCTGATGATACATGGCCTGCGTGCCACAAGAAACGATGTCTGCCGGACTTGAAAAACTCCTCGGCAAGAGTTGATACCCTCCTTCCAACCAAATCAAATATCTCAACCCTAACTGTTTCGCTTGTTGACATGTCGATATCGATGGCGGTCGAGTTATTAAATGGGTTGGGATAGTTTTGAAAAACATGAAAGTCTCCGGGCAACACGGACGGTTGCTCATCGCTACTTGTTTGGATATCGAGGACATAGACTCCAAGGGAATCAGTAGGAGTAAGCACAGAAGTAAAAAGTCGGTTGTTGAGCGTATCTATCACAAGTTGTTCCGTGTGACCACGTCGAGGCAAGCCCCAGGAGAGGGGCGACCACGTTAGTCCGGTATCGGAGCTAAAGAAGAGAAGATCTTCAGGAGAAGATGTGGGAGTGGATGTGCACAAGAACATCTCATTGGTTCTCGCCGGATTCACTGCAATCCAAAAGATGTAACGGTTGTTTGGACCCAGCCCGTTGTTCATTTCCACCCAAGTTTGCCCGAGATCCGTAGAACGAAAAACTCCTCCTGGGTTGGAGAGGTAAGGCCATGTCGTTGCATAGATTGCGCGTGTTACCGGATGGATGAGCACTCGAGTGTCAGATCGGACGGGAATTCCCAAGTCCATTGTCGTCCATGTTGCTCCGGTATCCAAACTCTTGTAAAATCCGAAGTGGTAAGCAGCGCACATAACGCTACGATCAGAGGGATCGATGGCGATGGAATAAATGGAGAAAGAACCGGCAGGCTCGGGCCGGAACAACCACGTAGCTCCATGATCTGTTGTGCGTTTGATAGTCGAGGCATCACCAAAATCGCCGATCCCCAGATACACAGTGCGATGATCAAACGGATCTATTTCAATCACCGCGCCACGGCCGAGTCCACCCCCTTCGCCTATAAGCCGCCAGGTCGCTCCGGCATCGGTAGTCATGCTGATGTCGTTGCTTCCCTGAAACGGGTGCATGTGAGAGACATAGACACGTTTGGAGTCGAAAGGATCAACTTTAACTGCATTGAGTATCCCGAAGCGAATCAACTCACCGCCTGCAACAGTGTCCCACAATTCTCCATTGTTGGTGCTTAGCAAAAGCCCAATATCACTCACTGCATAGAGGGTATCCGGATTCCCGTGGAAGATACCGATTGCTCCGATGCGAAGTTCGGCCGTGCTCGGCACGAGCCGCCACTGCGGTGTTTGAGCAATGGAGGAAACCTGAAGGATGAGGGGGAGAACAAAGAACCACGTAGTCTTTGTCATGGTTTTGCCAGTGGGGAACTCCAATAAAAGACAAGAACCGGATGAAAAAACCCAGCAGGAAGATAGACAAGCAAAAAAAGGAAGTCAAGAGACCAATTCTGTCGTGGTTGCTAACCCAAAATTCAGGCAAACCCTTGATTCTCATCCAATATCCTGCGTAATTACCTGTAGATTAATTCACCAACTCTGAATCAGCGAGGTACTTATGAAACGCAACGTCGTCCTTGTAGCATTAGGCATGGCCATCTTCCTGACAGCATTTGCATTTTCGGGCACCGATAGTGTAACCACCAAAGCCGAGAAAGCAGAGAAACACAGCTGCTGCGGATCTGAAGCCGAGTGCGAATAAATAATCTTGAGTTGTAGAAACAGCAAGGGCTCCAACAGGAGCCCTTTTTATTTTCGTGAACCTTAACACCCTCTGGTGTAGTAAAAGACCCGCGGACGATTTTGTTTGTCCAGAAACTCAATCCACACAGCTCGTCTCGTTGGTTTCACACCCTGTTCATTTTCCTCCTTACAGAAGGATGACGGTGTTTCCAATTCAACCAGCATCCATCGAGCGTCGATCCTTATTGGGTACAGTTGATAGTCCGGCGAATCTCCACCGACAAGGTCAGGATGGATCCGGCTAGCAATCTCCGCAACTGAATAGAACTCAAGCTGATGCGGATTCAAGAAGAAGAGCGCTCCTTTGTCCGGCAGGATCTCGGACCAGGATAAAACACGCAGTCCAGTCGATCGAATCCACAACCAGCCAGTGGTCGTACTCTCAAGATCATGGCAATTGAGTGAAACTCTCACCCATTCCGAATCGGGACTGAATTCCAAAATCGGGAACCCAATTTCGTGATACGAGAGTTCGATCATTCTTTCAAATGCATGAACGTTCTTTTTCTCCCGAACGAAAGCGATGGTGTCTGCCATAAACAGAGCAACAGTATCTGCTGTCTTCGTCGGGTGGAGATGAAAAACTAGTTGGGTGTGATACGGACTTTCAACTGTTGCTACCGCGATACCATATTCCCGATGCTGAAAATCCAGACCAAGCAAACAGGTCGTGTGTAAGAGCAACGCACACACCACAACGAAAGCCACTCTCATTTGTTTCCTGCAGCGACGATCTTTCCTCTTCCCTTCTTCCACGCTCTCCAACCACCCGCCATCGAGAGCACATTCTTATACCCCATCTTCTTGAGGTTACCAGCCGCAAGGGCTGAACGAAATCCTCCCCCACAGTATAGCACAATTGCCGCGGTCTTATCGGGGACAGCGTGTTCAATGTCGCGCTCGATGATTCCCTTGCTGAGATGAATCGCTCCGGCGACATGGGCTTCATCCCATTCATGCTCTTCACGGACGTCAATCAGCACGAAGTCATTTCTTCCCGAGAGTTTACTCTTGACATCGGCGACTGAAATCTCTTTCACCCGCCTCTTTGAGACGGCAACGAGTTTGAGAAATCCTGCAGAGTGTTTCATACGCTCTTCATCTCAATTTGCCGATGCCCGGAGATGAAAGCGGGGAATGTTTGCATCGAACTGTTCACCGTTCTCACGTTGCATCAGATATGTCCCAACCATGCTTCCTTCGAACGTTTCAAGGATGCAGAAGCTGTTGTATTCATGTGCTGTGCCCGGCGCAATCACCGGCTGCTGACCGACAACACCTTCGCCTTCCACTTCTTTGACAACTTCATTCGAGTCGTGGATGTACCAATGCCTGCGCAGCAACTGCACTTCCTCGACGCCATGGTTTTCAATCCGGACAAAGTACGCAAAGACAAACTTCTTTGTCATCGGATCCGATTGCCCGTCAAGGTACATCGGGCTGACACTGATGGTAATATTCTCCGTTGTTTCAACATATGCGTGCATGATTTTCCCCCTGAGTGTTAAGGTAGTACAGTAAACGTCCGGCTCAACATTCTCCAGATGAGACCCAGCCCGCGTGAGGCACGATAGAGGTAGCTCACCCACCAGATACCAAGAATGCGACTCGAGAGAGCCGGATTCTTTGATGAGATTTTTTCCCTGACCGGTGCCATCCGTGGCGGAAGCAGAGCACGTACCGCCTCCACAAGAACTCCGCTCACCGGTTTCCCCTGTTGCATAGCCAGTTCAAAGTGTCCCGTCCCAAGCCGGAATGACTTGCGGAGCAATTCTCCAAGTCTGCGCGTCGGGTGTGTAACGATCGCATCCGGAGTGTAAACAATTTTGAATCCGCTTGATGTTGCTTTGGTTGTCCAGAGCATGTCGCCGCCGGAGCGCACATCCTCCCGGAACAATCCAACACCTGTGAATACCGGTGCTTTCACAAACAGGTTCGCCGTCGCCGCACCGGAGAACTTGTTCACGAGGTCGTCGTTCTGCATGTGTTGCATCGAGTCAAACAACTCGGCTGCCGTGCCACGCTCTGACGAATAATAGAATTCGATCTTTCCGGCAGCGAGATCGAAAGATTCCAGGGCACGAACTCCCTGCTTTATCCATGATGGAGTCACCCGACAATCGGAGTCGGTAAATGCCAAGACTTCCCCTTTTGCCTTCACCACAGCCCGATTTCTCGCTGCATAGGAACTGCGAATCTCCTTTTCCTCCAATATCTGCACAGGGTACTCACGGAGGATCTTCACTGTGTTGTCAGTTGAGCCGTTGTCCACAATGGTAATTTCCAGCCGGTCTTTGGGATAATCGACATTCAAAAGTGACTCAACGAGATGGCGGATATCCGATTCTGCATTGTAGGCCGGGGCAATCACGGAGACAAACGGAAAGGCATTCATGTTACGTGGTGCCCGTCGCGAAGGGACGAGTGGCGGCAGAGGTAAATTCCTGCATCAATCTCTTTCGCTCCCATTTTGCCCATCGCAGCAGTTGCATACGGCAAAACAGTTTCTGCGCCGGACTCATCGGCACACGACGAACAGCACCCAGATACTCCGAGAACCAGGCCCAGTGTTGATATGAATGCGAACCTTTCTTCTTCGGATCGAACCAGGCGTTGCGTTCTTTGAGTCCGGGGTTTGCATTCACCGACGACTCGGGATGATCACGACGAAAGAAAAGCTGATCGGGGAGGCGAACAAATTCCCCGTACAGGGCAAGTTCCGCCAGCAGTATTTTGTCGGACGCTGCAAACGCACCGATAAGGGGAGTGTTCTTAAGAATCGACGATCGAATCAACCCGAATACAGCATTACATTTTCGATTTCGAGCATTAGAGATTAGGAAGTCTTTCAGGCGTTCACTTGGCGAGGAGCCATTCGCAGTAATATTGTCACCAGGATCTGTATCGAGCGAACGGCCATCCTTATCGATGACAATCGTGGAAGGATAGCACAGGACCGCCGGCATCGCATCAAGTGTTGCAACTGCACGGGCAAGGTATGCCGGGGCTATTATGTCGTCATGCGACACCCACTTGAAGTACTCGCCGGTTGAGAGATAAAACACTTTGTTATAGTTCTTTGCGGCGCCGAGGTTCTCCGGGTTACGATGAACGGTGATGCGGGAATCCCGTGTCGCGTAGGAATTACACAGTTCCACTGTACCATCAGTTGAGGCATTGTCACAAATGACAACCTCAAAGTCTGTAAACGTTTGTGCGAGGATTGCATCAAGCGCAAAACGGAGATAACGCTCACCGTTGTATACGGGCAATCCCAGACTCACACGTGGCATGCAACATCCTTGATTCTACTGGAAACGGATAAGAACGTCGATAAAATACGGAGAACTGTGCGAACGTGCAAATCTGGAAAGAAAGTTTGAGAGTCTATGGAGTTAGTGGAGTTGGAATATGAAGTCGAGAGTCGTTTACTCTTGTAGTCGATAGAGTTCGTAGAATTAATGGAGTTGAAAGTCACGAAATGGAAAAGGCCCGAGGAAGATCAGGGAGATGTTTCGAGTTCGGAAAGAAGTGTATGAATTTTTTCCAACCGGGGTCTGTCAATCGCAACGCGCACAGGAAGCGTCATTGCTTTGCGCAACGCCAGCAGTGCTTCTTCATTGCGATCCCAATCAATGTACAGTACGCCGAGTTCGTAGTGGTGACGCATCACGTCAGGTGCGAGGGCAATTGCTTGTAGCAATGCAGTTTCAGCTTCTTCGTATCCGCCGTCGGGAATTCTTCCGACAAACAACGTTGCAAGCCTGCGTTCCAACCAGCCGACGTTTCCGAGTGCGCGATAAAATGATCCTTTGATGGAATACGCCGCGTCGTTTTGCGGATCGAGTGCAATCGCGCGCTCAACATGTTGCAATAGTTCATGAGAGAGCTTGACCTGTTCTCCGGCGTCCGCGTTGAGAGCAAGATATCCAAGCGCCCCAGCTAGCCAGGTATGGGCTTTGGCGCTCGTACTATCGTTCTCCAGGCACCGGCGTCCGTACAACTCGGCTTTCCTGAGAAACTCACCTGCTTGCGGCCCTTCTTCCACTTCACCCATGCACACATACACGCGCGCCAGTCTCCACAGGATTTCCGGATTGTCCGGCATGGACTCAAGGGCTGATTTGTAGAAGGTGACTGCGGCGGGGTACTCGATTCTGGTGAATGCCTCGTCTCCGGTGGCAACACCTGCCGGAAGTTCGCCCGGCAATCCGAACAACAGAAATACGATGCCTGCGAACATATTCACCGTCTGCCCTGCATATTCTTCTCTACTGAGGGATCCTGATTTCTTCCCTCAATGACAATCACAAATTCCCCTTTTTGTTCAGCGCTGGAGAATTGCTTGTGAAGATCGATGGCGGTGCCGTAGAACATCTGTTCATCAGGCATGGTGAGATTGAATGCAATGCAGATGCGACGCGATGCGGCGAATGCCTCGGCGAGGTCGCGCAGCAACGGAACAAGTCGGTACGGTGTGTCCATCAAAACGATGGTTCGACGTTCCATCATCAATTGTTTCAACTCCGCCCGGCGGCGATCTTTCTTCGGTGAAAGCCAGCCATAGAAGAGAAACCGGTCGATGGAGAAGCCCGATACCGTCAATGCAGGCATCAGGGATGACGCACCGGGAATCGGCACAATCTTGATATTCTGTGCAATCGCTTTGCGGACGAGGAGTTGTCCGGGGTCGGAAAAGACCGGCGTACCGCAATCGGAGACCAGCGCAACCGACTTGCCGGCTTTGAGGTGTGTGAGGATGTGAGTTGAGGAAGCGGCTTCGTTGTGCTCGTTCAACGACTCAAATGGTTTCACGATGCCGAAGTGGCGCATGAGGCGTTCGCCTTCCCGGCGCTCCTCATAGACGATCAGGTCGGCAGCTTTCAGAACATTGAGCGCACGAAATGTAATATCATCGAGGTTGCCGATGGGAGTTGCAACAAGGTACAGTGTGCCGGACATCTACTCCTCCTGCGGCTGGAGCGGCTGAAGCTGTTCGACAACATCGCGTGTTGCCTCCCATTCATTCACTGCCGCGATAATGAGGGCAGTAGCCGGAACAGCAATCAACAGACCGACGAAACCAAGGAAATAGCCGAACACAAGC
>CAZIHJ010000139.1:0-6963 GCA_964538485.1 uncultured Chitinophagales bacterium
TTTGCCGGGAATTCCCAAACCATCCAGCCCGTGGCTTTTCCTGATTCCAAACGTTCTTGTGGAGTGTGTAGTACCTCTTCGAGAGAAGGGGCAATGCATCCTTCACAGACTGCCATTCCGTCGGGTTATCATGGAAGTACGCGGCCAGTTCCTGTGCATCGTACACACGACCAACTCCGGCATTATAGGCCGCAAGTGTGAGGCGAATCCGATCAGACTCTTCTGCTCCCTCGAACAGGTCGTAGAGCTTGCTCAGATAGTATATCCCACCCCGAATATTGTTCATGGGATGAGACATGTCTTCGATCTGCAGGACACGCCCAACTTCTTCGCTGGTTGTTGGCATGATCTGCATCAGACCAGAGGCACCCTTGTGGCTTTCAGCCGATTCTGAGAACTTCGATTCCTGCTTCATGACAGCAAGTATGAGTCTCCAATCAAACCCGTAGGTCTTGGAATAGCCCTTTATGATCGACCCATAACTGCCAAGGATGTTCTTTGTGGCTTGATCCAATGAATGCGTGTTTGCTGACTCTCTCGTAGAACTACTATTGCCAGAGGATTCAGAAGAGAGGTCAAGATTGTTCTTCTTGAGAAGGCTTTCTTCAGGTGGCGTACAACCAACAATCACTGCAAGAGCAATAAAGACAACAACTTGTCTTGCCTTTTCCATTCAAACCTCACTATTGTCCGACATCTGTGTACTCGTGAGTTAGTGGGGACAACTCCGAGATTGGTTTCAAAGAACTGGGTATCTCCCTAACTACTTTATTTTATATATAACTACGGGATTTACCATAGAAACCGATGAAAAGATACGCCTAACCCATTCAAATGTCAAGCTGATTTTTTTTAGGTTTGATGTCGGTCACTTAGGGATATCTGGCCACTCGACACGCAAAGAGTCAACCTGCTGTGAACCTTTTTTCGACATCAATGATCTTGTCTACCCGCTTCTTATGTCTGCCACCCGAGAACCACGTTTCCAGCCAAACCTTGAGAATCTCCTTGCAAACCTCGGAGCCCGTTACCTTGCTTCCCAGCGTAAGTACGTTCGTATCATTGTGTTCGCGGGCATTCCGAGCGACAAACTCGTTATGGCAGCAGGCAGCCCGAATCCCTGGCACCTTATTCGCCACTACGCAGGATCCAATACCCGCTCCATCGATCATGACCCCACGCCACGCCTGCCCACTAGAGACAGCCATCGCTACAGCATATGCAAAATCCGGATAATCGCATGCCTTCTCATCGCTGGTACCCACATCGACGATGGAGTGCCCGAGTGACTCAATAAATGGCTTTAGATCCTCCTTGAGTTGGAACCCCCCGTGGTCGCTCCCTATTGCGACTACTCGTTTTCCTACGGGTTCGGGGGGTGTTAAGGGTCGCGGGTTTGGCATGGTTGCTTCTTCCGGGGTGGATTCGAGTATTATTCCATTCTGGGCGGCAATTTCGGAGGCAAGAGCAGTGATCATGGCGCCATTGGGAACAGAGAGTGTCTTGGAACCCTGCGCGATTGCCTCTCGAATCACGGCTTCAGTAATTACCTGCCTGGGCACTTTATTCCTTGCTTGGGTCTATGATTTCGAGGCTTACCTGCGCGGTGCCGTGGGAAACGAGACCAACCAGCTTCGCCGCTTCCAGTGAGAGATCGATAACCCTGTTGTCTTTGAATGGCCCACGGTCGTTGATGCGGACGGTCACCGTCTTGCTATTCTCAAGATTTGTCACGCGAACCATCGTATTAAATGGAAGTGTCCGATGTGCAGCGGTGAGAGCGTGCATGTCATACTTTTCCCCGTTTGCCGTCTTCCTTCCATGAAACTCATCAGCGTAGTACGAGGCAACTCCCGAAAGCTGATGGTCGGACGGTACGATAATGTCTTCTGATGCTTTGGGGTCTGGAGAATCGGACCGCGATGAAAACCGGGGTGATGACCCTGTGCAGCCGCACACAAAGAGACATGCAAGGAGAATCGCGAGTCTCATGCGAATGCATCCATGATCACAGGTATTCGTTCATCTGTTTGCGCTTCAGATAGTCCGCTACTTCCTTCACGTCCTGTGAGCGACCACGTTTACATATCAACAATGCATCATCGGTATTGATCACAATAAGATCGGAAACACCGATCGTGGCAACCGGTTTATTGGGTGAATAGATATATGAGGAAGATGTGTCCTTCTGAATCACGGTTCCACTGATGCAATTCCCGTTATCATCCTTCCCCGAGACCCTGTAGACCTCATCCCATGACCCGATATCGCTCCAGCCGAACTTGCCGGGAATAACGTACACGGCTTCGGCTTTCTCCATAACTCCGTAGTCAATCGAAATGCCTCTGATAAGCCCGTACGCCATGTCGAGTGTCTGTTGATAGTGAGGAGTGCCGATGGCAGAATCGATCCGCATGAGTTCTTCATAGAGATCTGGAAGGCATATCGCTATCTGCTTGAGAATTGCATCAACTCGCCAGACGAACATACCGCTATTCCAGAGGAAGTCGCCACTTGCAAGAAAGCGCTCCGCAGTCTGGAGATTCGGTTTCTCAGCAAAGGTCTTTACTTTGAGCACGCCGTGCGAGAAATACGGATTGTGGGCCCCATCCTCCATGAACATTTGAATATATCCGTACCCGGTTTCCGGATGCGTCGGGTGAATGCCGATCGTCAAGAGACTTCCGGACTTCTCGGCAGTGTCAATCGCTATTGCAATAACACGCTTGAATTCATCGACGTCCTGAATGAGATGGTCGGCAGGAGAAACAACCATTACCGCATGCGGGTCAATTCTGCGAATGTGCAGGGCAGCCAGGCCAATACATGGGGCAGTATTCCTCCCCATCGGTTCCACGATTACATTCTCGTCCCTGAACGGGGCAAGTTGTTTCAATATCAGTGGCTTCTGAACGCGGTTGGTTACGATGAAAACGTCACGGCTCTCGACGATCTGATCAAGGCGTTTCACGGTGTTTTGAATCATGGTCCCTTTCCCCACAATCTCCAGCAACTGCTTTGGAGACTTTTCACGACTGCGGGGCCAAAACCTCGCTCCAACCCCGCCAGCCATGATCACCGCAAACGATTTTGCCATTACATGATCTTTCTCGGAATTTACTCCAGCAAACTTACCGGATGCTCAAGAAGCGCCGACATTTGCCGCAGGGAATCATATTCCTCGCCACCGGCTGCCTCCGTAACTGTTTGTAGCGTGAGGTTCGCATTGTCAAGAATATTGACTACACGGATATCATCGAATAGTGCGCCATCGATAACGTATTGAATGAACCTGGTAACCGCGGAGCCAAATACCGCGACTTCAATTTTTCCTACGGCAAGGGAGGCTTTTTCAATCAACCCAGCTTCATTCAGCACGCGATACAGTGAGTTACAATCAATCGACACCACACCATTGGAGGTTGACTTCCGTCGGGTATCTTCTATCGACCGGCCAAAACGGTGGAGCGCTTCATAGAAATCCTCAAGTGGCTTGACGGATTGTGGCGTAATAGTGATCGGTACTGAGGTCGTATTTCCGGTCACAGTGGAATTCAGGACGGAAGACAGCTGTTGGACTTCATATTCCGTCACCTCGGATGTAATATCGTTGGAAGAGATTCCAGCCCTCTCGAGTACCCACATTAGCCGGAGACTGAATCTGTCAAATCCTTCAACTGCATACAACGAGACCAAGGCATCATCGAGGTTATCCGTGTGCGTAATACGGCGGGTGATTTGGCCAAGGACACCGCGCAAATACTCCGAATGATCTCCGACAAGTGAAGTCTCCACTTGACGCAGTAACCGGACTATGTAGCTTTGGTGACCCGACATGTCGATGGGAATGTGTGGAGAAATATAGGTCTTTGCACATGCATTGTCAACGCGAAGCCAATAACACCACCTGTCCTCGATAAAGCACTGACGACGGTTGACGACTGCATCACCCAACAAACTCAGAAGCCCAATCCGGTATGGATAGGGCTTCAAGGGTCAGGCATTCTCCCTTAACCGGAGGCGGTTCACCGCTCGTACAAGTGCAGCTCGAGCCCTCACCTCATCAATCTCGGACCGGCGAGAATGGAGCCTCTCATTTGCACGATCTCTCGCAGCGGTAGCCCGGGTGACATCGATTTCTTCCGGTTTTTCTGCAGTCTCAGCAAGTACCACAACGCTGTTGTTCTTCACCTCCACGAAACCGCCGCTGGTTGCGTACACAATTTCTTTACCCTGGGGATCTTTCACCTTCAACACCCCGACTTCAATTGAAGACAGGAACGGTGCATGATCATAGAGAATCTGGAATCCGCCATTTGATCCAGGAGCACTCAGGCTCGTGGCTTCCCCCTGGAATACGACCTTCTCCGGCGTTACTATTTCAAGCGTAAAGGCTTTCTCGTACACGTATGCTTCTCTGATTATGCAGCTTGGAGTTGTTTGGCCTTCTCAACGGCTTCCTCGATAGTGCCCACCATGCGGAACGCAGTCTCCGGCAGATGGTCGTACTCGCCGTTGATGATCGCCTTGAAGCTGCGGATAGTGTCCTCAAGTTTCACATATCGACCAGGAATGCCTGTGAATTGCTCCGCCACACTGAACGGTTGCGAGAGGAATTGTTGGATACGGCGGGCTCTTGCAACAGTTACTTTATCGTCATCGGAAAGTTCGTCCATGCCAAGGATATTGATGATATCCTGAAGGTCTTTGTACGTCTGGAGGATTTCCTTGACCCTTTTCGCCACTGCATAATGTTCTTCGCCGACAACCAGAGGATCAAGAATTCTGGATGTTGAGTCAAGGGGATCAACGGCAGGATAAATGCCCAGCTCGGAAATCTGACGGCTGAGCACGGTCGTTGCATCAAGGTGTGAGAATGTGGTTGCTGGCGCAGGATCAGTCAAGTCGTCGGCTGGCACATAGATGGCCTGCACCGAAGTAATGGAGCCCTTCTTGGTTGACGTAATGCGTTCCTGCAACTCGCCCATCTCGGAACCAAGCGTTGGCTGATATCCCACAGCAGAGGGCATGCGTCCGAGTAATGCCGATACCTCGGAACCCGCCTGAACAAAACGGAAGATATTGTCGATGAACAACAGTACGTCCTTCCCCTCATCGTCGCGGAAGTATTCCGCAATAGTGAGGGCAGTCAGTGCGACACGCTGTCGCGCACCCGGAGGTTCATTCATCTGGCCAAAGACCAACGCGGTTTTGTCCAGCACGCCTGATTCCTTCATTTCAAGCCACAGATCATTTCCCTCACGTGTTCGTTCGCCAACTCCGCCGAAAACCGAGTATCCACCATGATGCTTTGCAATGTTGTGAATCAATTCCTGAATCAAAACAGTTTTGCCGACACCTGCACCTCCAAACAGTCCGGTCTTGCCACCTTTTGAGTATGGCTCAAGAAGATCAACGACCTTGATTCCTGTTTCGAACAACTCCCTCTTCGTCGAGAGCTGGTCAAATGGAGGCGAAGGTCGATGGATGGGATATCTTTTCTCCGAGACAATAGGTCCCAGACCGTCAATACCTTCTCCGGTGACATTGATAAGACGACCGAGAGCTTTGGGCCCAACGGGCACAGTGATGGGAGCGCCGGTATCAATGCACTTCATTCCTTTGCTCAGGCCGTCGGTTGTATCCATCGCAACCGTACGAACGCGGTTATCGCCAAGGTGCTGTTGTACCTCGACAATGAGCTTTTCCTGGACGCTGTCTGTTCCCGACCGGGGTATCTCAACAGCATTGAGAATACTCGGAAGTGTTCCTCCTGAGAAGTCGATATCAATCACGGGTCCGATAATCTGGACAATCTTACCTTCGCTCATCATGTTCCTTTCGATGGGGGTATTACCGGTTGGAAATGCAAAACTTGGGCAATAAGTTATGTAAATTGCGGCTAAGAATCAAGAATTCAGCTGTGTTGCACAATGGCTTTGACGATAATGGCGCCATGCAATCTTCCGTTCTCGACAAACACCTTGTTGTTGTTCCGGCCTGCAACAATGGAACCGGCGACGTACAGTCGGGGGATGTTTGTTTCATACGTTTCCGGATCAAACACCGGTGCCAGGGTTTCCTGCCGGATTGCTACGCCGAATTTTTGAAGCAACGTCGTATCCGGATGATAGCCGATCAGAACAAAAGCAAAATCATGCTTCAACTCCCTTTCACCTTCCGGTGTCGAGAGTATTGTGCTTGTCGCAGTGATGTTCCTTGCGGTGGCATTCCAGATCGCCTTGATCTCACCTGCCTTGATTCTGTTTTCGATGTCGGGAAGGATCCAGTATTTTACACCGTCACTCAGTCGCTCACGCCGGTGCACCAATGTTACCCGCGCTCCGTGCCTGAACAAATCCAGCGCGGCCTCAACAGCAGAGTTCCTGCCGCCAAAGACAGTGACATCACACCCAAAATAATCAAACGGCTCATTGTAATAATGGAGAATATTGGACTGTGATTCACCCGGGACATCAAGTTTGTTGGGATTGTCAAAGTAACCGGTTGCAACAACCACGTTTCCCGCCTCGTACACGATTCCCCGCTCTGTGGTAATGCGAAAAAGACCGTCTTGTCGATCAAGCGAACGCACTGCGTCATGAGGCCTGACGTCGAGTTGAAACTGTTTTGCAACTTTTTGATAGTAGTTGAGTGTATCGACGCGTGTGGGTCTGACCGTTGATACAACGAACGGGACACCCCCAAGTTCCAGCAATTCGGGTGTTGAGAACCAGACGAGATTGGAAGGAAAGCGGCGGATGTAATCGACCAGACTCCCCTTTTCAAGAATCACAGTGGAGAGACCGGCCTTTTTTGCCTCGATAGAACACGAAAGGCCGGACGGACCGGCCCCGATGACAAGCACATCAATCATGAAATTCCCTTGAGCTGGCGAGGAGACTTGAACTCCTGACCTGCTGATTACGAATCAGCTGCTCTACCAACTGAGCTACGCCAGCG
>CAZIHJ010000140.1:0-4787 GCA_964538485.1 uncultured Chitinophagales bacterium
GAAGAAGGCCAGACAATTGTGATGGTTACTCATGACCTGCAAAATGTGAGGTACGTGAGTCGGATAATCCGGCTCAAAGACGGAAAGACTCCACACGTTGAACTCCAACCCTCACAGGCGCCGGTGTGATGCGAGCCACAATTCCCTCTGGTGGGATAGATGTTAGTGTGTGAGCCAGGATAATATAAGTGTTTTCCATTTCTGCTCTATTTGGAGGTGGTACACGACTATCCTTTCTGAGGAGAGGCTTTGATCAGAAGGAGGTTCCGTTTGGTAGACAAGTCGACAGCATCAATTGCCGTTGCGTTCCCATCGGCTCGACATTCCGTACAACAATCGACAAGGTGCAAAATCATGCATAGCCTGTGCTTCATTGTTGCCATGTGCCTTCTTTCCTCCATTGTGTCCGCTCAACCCTTGTCAAAAGAAATCACCATCCTGCAATCCAACGAGAGGTCAATAGTTTTCGAGTACAAACCGGAGTATACTTCGCACGACACGATCGTGAGTAGCGGGCATGAATACCTGCTCTTCGATTTCGTCAGTTCTCAAGTGGTGCAATCGAAGGAGACAATCGGAAGCCCGGACCTTCGGTTCAGGGGCTTTCCAATTGGGATTCCATCAGAGTCTGGCACGACGGTGCAGGTGATCGCTGCCGACTACGAAGACATTCCCAACACGCTGCTCTCACCGGTTCCTTCCTTGCGCATGAGGGATGAGATGATCGAGGCAAAAGACTATATGATGGATCCTGACAAGTACAGCCACATCGGCTTCGTGCCCGGAGTCGTGGCAGCACTCTCTCCTCCGTCTCGCAGCAGAACAATGCTCCTGGCAACCGTGAAAGTATTTCCCGTACAATTTAACCCGGCCACCAGAACGTTGCGGAAATACAGCAGGATTGTCGTCGAGGTCGTGTATGCCCCAACACGCGAGCGTCGGGTATACAATGAGGATGATCGCCCGTTTGCGGACGTTCTTCTGAATTTCGAGCAGGCGAAATCATGGAAATTTGAAAACACCCAACCCCTGGTCAAACCCGGCAACGCACCCAGTGTTCTTGCCACCGGTGAGTGGTATCGATTGACTATAGTGGATGAGGGAATATACAAGCTGGACGCACAGTTCTTTGCCTCAGCGGGCATTAGCTTAGCACTCGTTGACCCCCGTACCCTCAAGATATTTGGAAATGGCGGAATGGAGGTCCCGGAAAGCATTGCTCAACCCCGCACGACAGATCTCCTGGAGAACGCAATCCATGTCGAAGGCGAATCAGATGGACAATTCAACCAGGGAGACTATGTTCTCTTCTATGGGAAATCCACTCGGGGGTGGAAGTACGACCCCGTGTCACGCTCGCTTCGGCATTACATCAATCATTACTCAGAGGCAAACGTTTACTGGCTGACTTTTGGCGGGGCTCCCGGTAAACGTATGCAGTCCCAGGCATCATCAACTGAAACTCCGACACTGGTTCCAGACAGATTTCAAGATGGGACGTTCGTAGAAGAGGAAAAGGTCAACTTGCTAAGCTCAGGAAAGGATTGGTACGGATTTCCATTGTCCCAGGGTAACCCGACCACATATACTTCCATGCTGTCAGGGCTTGTTCTGAACGACATCATCCGGTATAGGTATCTGCTTGTCGCACGATCCGAATTGTCGCCGACCTTTACAGTCAAGCAAAGTGGACAAGTCATCGGCACCCATACCTTGGGTACAGTATCCTATGATAGCCCATTTGCATATGCCACCGCGTCTCCTTATTCAAACTCCAGCCGTGGAATACCATTTGAGACCGAGAGCTCTTCATCGCTGCCAAATGCAACCAGTCTCTTGGCCTTCTCCTTCTCCTCGCCCAGTGTTTCAGGCACAGGTTGGATCGACTGGATCGAAATTCTCTATCCAAGGCGGTTTGATGCAGCAAGTAATGCCCTGAAGTTCCGATCCCCCGATACAACGGGGATCGTCGAGTACCAACTCGGTCAGTTCACTGTACAACCTTTCATCTTCAATATCACACGCGCCGACGATGTCAAACGTATGACCGGTGCCACCGGCGCATATCGAATCCGCGCGGCGGAAGTCGCTGGGGCGGTATCCGAATATTACGCTGCCGCGGATGGAACGTTCAAACGACCAGTCGGCATCGAGAGAATACAAAACCAGAATTTGCATGAATTTGGTACAGGGGCGGACTTCATCATCATAACCAGTCAAAAGTTTAGGGCCGCTGCCAATAGGCTTGCCGAATTTCGTGAGGACCTTGCCCACGGAAATCTCAGAACGGCCGTATTGGAAGTAGATCATATTTACAATGAGTTTGCCGGAGGCCTCCCTGATGTTACAGCAATCCGGGATTTCCTGAAATACGCGTACGACACATGGAATCCTAGGCCGAGGTATCTGCTTATGTTGGGTCAGGCTTCCTATGATTACAAAGAGATCCTCGGCTATCGTTCCAGTTATGTACCTACGTGGCAAAGTGTTGAGTCAAGAGATGATGTGGGAAGCTATGCTACTGATGATTTCTTCGTTCAATTCGGTGGGGATAACGCCCTTTGGTTGATACCTGGAAGAATCTCCTCACGAACAAATGCCGAGGCGAACCTCGTTGTCGAGAAGATTCAGCGGTACGAAACAACCTCAGCGAAAGAGAATTGGAAGATGAGAATGCTATACATCGGGGACGATTCCTGGACTCCGGAGCGTGAGGATGGCACTATCCACAGTGAGGCTGCTGAACAACTGTCTCGATATTCTACCCCTGACGAGTTTGATAAAAAGAAAATCTATATTGCTGAGTACCCAACAGTTCAGACACCTCAAGGGCGAAGGAAACCGGGTGCATATCAGGCAATCATCGACGAGATCAATCAAGGAGTGCTGGCCGTGAACTTCACCGGCCACGGCAACCCGACCGTGTGGACACATGAGTCTATCTTTAACGTGCAAACATCAATTCCCCAGCTGGTTAACGGAAATAAACTCTCGCACTTCTTTGCTGCGACGTGCAACTTCTCGCAGTTTGATGACCCCAAGCGGTACACGGGAAGTGAGATTCTGCTCAACAAGCCGGATGGAGGGGCCGTTGGAGTGGTCTCGGCCACAAGAAAAGTATTTGCCGGGAGTAATAACTATCTGCATAGGAACATTTTCCTCCAGCTCTTCAGGCGGAACCCGGCTGGTCGATTCGCTGATCCAAGGGTTGCAACAGCACTGTATGCATTCAAAGCATATGGGGGCAATTCTGTCAACGATCAAAAATTCTTCTTCATGGGGGATCCAACAACAGAGATCCAGTACCCGAAAGGGTACGCTGCAATTGACAGTGTGAATGGTGAGCCGGTTGACAGCATCAACGGTGCGCCCCGCGTTAATCCTATCAGGTTGAAGGCTCTATCCAAAGTGGTTGTGAAAGGTACGATCCGTGGCGCGTACAATCAGCCGGATACAACGCTTTCAGGAAGGGTTGCCTTGGCCGTTAACGACGCTTCAAGGACAACGACCATTCCCAATTTTGCCCCTGGGATCGACTGGAGTTACATCGCCTCGGGTGGAACGATCTATCGTGGAGAAAACTCTATACTTGGCGGCAGATTCCGTGCCGAGTTCGTCGTACCTAAGGACATCTCCTATGCCGATTCGACAAGTCTTGGCCGTCTCGTTGCCTACTTCTCTGCGGGCGATCATGATGGTGCTGGATATACCTCCAAAGTAAATATCAGTGGAACAAACACATCCGCTCCAGAGGATGGTATCGGTCCATCCATCGCGCTGTTCTTGGACAGCCGTAGCTTCCGTGCAGGCGACCTCGTGAGTGAACATCCCACATTGTATGTGGACATGACTGATGCAAGCGGCATCAATACTTCAGCCTCAGGGCTCGGTCATCGCATTGAGATCTGGCTCAACGAGAGCCCGCAGAGTCAGGACATTACCGAATTCTATTCAAGCAAGCTTGACGACTACACACAAGGAACGGCACAATACCAACTCAAAGGGCTTGCACAGGGTCGAAACAGTATCCGGGTGAGGGCTTGGGATACCTACAATAACTCCTCTTCAAGCGCGACGTTTTTTGAGGTGACCTCAGCCGATCAATTAAGAATCTCTGATGTTTACAACTATCCCAACCCCTTTTCCAGCACAACCACGTTCACCTTTCGGCACAACCAGCTGGTTCCATTGATGGTAAAAATCAAGATCTACACCATCGCGGGGCGTCTAATTCAATCGTTGGAGGAGATATCTGCCGGTGAGCCATTCACCCAGGTACAATGGGACGGAAGAGATCGCGATGGTGATATGCTGGCGAATGGCGTGTACCTCTACAAGGTGATTCTAAGAGCACCAGATGGTCGATTCAGCAGTGAGGCGTTGGGGAAACTCGCCATTGTAAAGTAGCACTTGACTATGTACAGATCTTGGAGGGTGGCAAACCCGTTCTTCCCCCATTTTACGCTATCCTGACTCTAACATCTCTACGAGCCCATAAACCTTCTTATGCTCTACACTTTTCCGTGCCGACAGGCTAATCGGCCCTTTCTTCATCACCGCATTACTCCATATCTCCGGCCATGAACGGCTCATTACTAATTCCTAATCGCCAATTCAATTCATTCTGCATTCCGCTTTTCGCATTCATTCCCCCATTGCTTGTTGCCGATTGTCGTAGACCCGCTATGACCTTTTGGCGGGTCGTAGATCCGCCATGATTCATCTTTTGGCGGAATAATTGCTAATTGTTTTTCCTTTCCCTATCTTTCTCGTAGTTATTTCCACCA
>CAZIHJ010000140.1:4797-6927 GCA_964538485.1 uncultured Chitinophagales bacterium
CCGCTCGACAGAGTTCGCTCGCCTCGCTCTCGTCGGAGCGGGTCGAAGTCTGACGACCATGATTCATCTCTTGGCGGAATAATTACCAATTCCACTCTTCGCTTTCCTCACCCGTTTCATCCAATTGCTCATTGCTGATTGCCATAGACCCGCCTTGATTTGCCTTGTGGTGGGATAATTCCTCATTCAAACAATTCTGCTTTTGCCTCGCTCCAACTCATTGCTTGTTGTTGATTGATAATTGCTAATTGTTTTTCCTTTCCCTATCTTTCTCGTAGTTATTTCCACCACAAAAACGCTATGCCCTCCACAACCGACACAAGGCAGAAACGGCTGGCCCGGCTTAAAGACGCCTGGGGATTTGCCGAGCTTATTCAGAATACACACGCGCAATCCGGATGGAAGATGTATGTCGTCCGGAATTACACCGGGCCGTTTCTTCCGAAGAATCTTGTCGTCGACTCGCACGGGCTCCCGGGAAATCCTGTCGCAATACAGGTCATCGAGCACCATGGTTGGTCCGAGGAGAGGGCGTTCAAGAACGCGCTACAATCATTGAAAACAAAACGACGAAAGAAGTCCGCTTCACGCTCCTACCGGAGATCCGCTTAAGAGGAAGTTTCACAAATTCTGGTTACGTAGGAACATGGCAGCCCACAACCAGCACATGATGTTCTCTCGTTTCTCCTTTTCCCCTCGCATCATCCCCATCTTCCTGGTTGATCTGGTTATTCTTTGTATCTGCTTGTTGAACCTCCCCGCGCTTTTGGATCGAACCCAACTCCCGCTGAGCATCACAGAAACGGAGACCTCTATCCGATTTCATCTCCAACCAGTCCATGATTTGAGCTATCTGATTTCCGTGGCGCTGATCGGCTGCCTGTCATGGCTCGTCGCTGTCTTCTTGCTTTTCAAGCGACCCCGTGACCCGGTTGTCCTGATCGCGCATTGGGCGCTGATCGGGCTCTCTGCCACCGTCATGGTCGCATGGGAAGGCGGGGGTTCACAAACGGTAGTCTCAGTTGCTGCAAGTGCTTTGTTCTTCATCGCATATACTGTAGCGACATCCTGCTTTGTACTGTTCGCGTTGCAGTTTCCGCGGAATCCGGGCATCACACGACAGTATCGACTCCTTATCTTCGCGCTCCCGCTGGCAATTTCCATCACGGCTGTCTCGTTTCACTATCAATCGGTCATTCAGGGAAATGCGGATCTGCTTCCTCAGTCACAAGCATGGCTTTTGTTGTTCCGGATTGTCCATTGGCTCTATCTGGTGGTTGGAATATGCATTCTCACCTACCAATTTGGCAGAACCCGTCAACCGGAAGAGACCAAGAAACTTCAATGGATCCTCTGGGGCTGTACATTCGGCATCACTCCGTTTCTCCTGTTCACCGTGCTGCCCGAAGTCCTTCTACCGGAATGGACTGTCCCGGAAGAGTACACAATGCTGTTCTTTCTGCTTGTACCAATCTCTGTTGCTGTGGCAATTGTCAGACATCGCGCATTTGACATCGAGTTCGTTATTCGGCGCACGACGGTCTACACGATGGTCGTGACCAGCATTTTCTTTCTCTATGCCCTTATGGTGAGTGCTGCTGTCCACCTCTTTTCATACTCGCCTCACGTAACTTCCGCAGTGGCTGCGCTTCTTGCGGTTCTACTGTACGAACCACTCCGCACTCTCATCAGCAGGTTCGTTGATCGGAGGTTCTTCCGTGTACAATACGACTTCCGTGCCGCCGAACGATCGCTGCTGGAAATAATCAAGGTTGCCCCCGACCCATCCGCCCTAGCACACGCCGTCGTAACCGAAATCCGAACCCTTATACCGGTTGAACGCATCGGCTTTTTCAGTCTCGAGGGACCCCGACTCAAAATGCTTGCTCATGCCGGTTTCGATTCCATTGCTGAACGATCCATCCCATTTTCATTCAATGAACTGCGAACGAATCTCAGAATGCCCATTGCAACGGAAGGCACTATCGAAACGGGAGTGTTGTATGAATTTGCAAACAGGGCAGTGTTCAACCGGTGGTGTATCACGCTGATCTCCCCAATCCTAGGGCCTGACTTGTCTCCAATTGCGTTTCTCGCCCTGGGACCAAAAAAATCAGGAGCAAGGTTCAG
>CAZIHJ010000141.1:0-3790 GCA_964538485.1 uncultured Chitinophagales bacterium
ACTCTGCTGACATGTGCATAAGTGAATCGATGAAAGGGGTCTGTTTTCTTTACATAAGACCCGACTCGTTTGCTCAGGATGATCGGGATTCGGTCTCCGGAGAGTTTCATTGCCGGCACCACTGTGGCAATGTCCTTGGAGTGCTGGCAGTGGATGATGTTGATTTCCAACCGGCGGAGAGTCGCCCGTAGCCTCCAGACAATAAAAGGATGAAAGTAGCCGCTCACCCCGAACTCAAGAACTTGTAATCCATTGGCTTTCCCCTCTGCGGCAAGTCTGCTTGAGCTACGGCACGCCAGCCATACCCGGTGCCCGCGCTGTTTGAGCTTAAGGGAGATTTCGAGGGCCTGAATCTCCAGCCCGCCCCAGGAGTTCGAGAAACACGTCTGCAGAATGTTGAGTGGACCTGTCAATGATCGGAACCAGTGGTGATTGGAATGTTGAAGTTGATAATACGCAAGTCCTGGCAATATTTTCCCATCACTCGAGAGTCTCCACGGAGGTCTTCATCTTCCACCATATTCTTGCCCATCGACCCACAATTGCAAGCGATGCGAAACCAACAAGAATGGCGAAAGATTTCCAAGTTAATACATCCGAAACAGCGGTGGCATCAACGGCCGCGTTAACAGCAGAAGCATACACAAATGCCTTGACGGCAGTTGCCAGTGCCGAAGCAACAAGGAATTGTATAATCGGCATCCGGACCAAGCCTGCAGCGTAGTTGATGAGACCGTGGGGTGAACTTGGCGCAACGCGGATTGCAAACATCGTAAGGGTGTTTGAGTTTCGCTCCAGGAATTTCACAATCCGATGTTCTCGGTGATTCTCAATCCAAACGCCGCCAATGAACCGGGCGTACGTGTATCCCATAACGGCACCGATTGAATTCCCAACGATCATGAGCACGGTTGATTGCCATGGGCCGTAGAAGAGAGGAACAATAAAAAAGAACGCCGACGCAGGAAACGCAAGTGCCCACGCTACTGCCATGGATGAAACCAAAAACACCGGTACCCACGGACTCTTCCCCATTCCTCTCAGGTAATCGATGTCAATCTGGCTGAAACCGCTTTGCCAGTAAACCAAACCGAGAATCGACAGGGTAATGGCTCCGATGAGAATTTTGGTCCTTGCGGTCATAGCTCAATATATTGAATCAATCGGGATTTTCCCAGGATTCTACCAATAAAATCCCCCATAACCCTTTATTTTATATACGATTCCAGACTCTATTACAATTTTGCTTGACATGGTGATCAGCGACTGTTATATTAGCCAGTGTTCTCGATTTACGTATTATATCCTATGTAGTCGAAATAGGAATCTTTAATCGCAAAGGTGGGGGCTTTTGATGATTGGGATCAAACAACATGGGCTATGGCTACTTCTTGCCCTTCTGCTTATTTCCTCCTCCGCAAGATCGGAAACTCCCCGAGAGAGATTTAGTATTGGCCTTAGTATGGTGAGTGTGCATTTCCATCCGAGTCAGGCGATGGAACCATCGTTCGGTGCGGGAGGCTCGTTTGCCTTCAATCTCACCGACGAGTTTCGTGCTCTTCTGATTGTCAACAACATCAACACGGTCATGAAGTATGACAAGATCGGAGGAACTGGGAACCTCGACATCGGATTGCTGCTTGTCCATCTGGAGGCTCGCTACCTACTGGCACATTTTGGAAATGTATTGAACATAGAAAGTTCAGTTGGTGGAGGTCTTGTCAGTATCTCCACATCCGGACAGACTGTTTCGCTTGGGGCGTTGGGACAGATGGAAGTTCCTGAACGCAGCGAAACACATCCGGCATATCTTGCAGGTGTTGTGCTGTCCCATAGAGTCAATCGTGTCATGTTTGAGGTTCGTCCATCTGTTCTGTTGTTGACCGGAGAGACACTGTCAAATCCACAGTATGTGATTGCAGGAGGAGTCTCACTTGACATCTAGATCACTTAACAGCATCAGTGTTGTCGTTCTCGCACTCCTGGTGGGCGCAACGCATGGTGGAGCCCAGGAGAGAGACACGGCTCTGGTCGAAGAGCGTGGTCCGACGATTAACTTGAACAATGGCGTCCTCTTTGAAGTGTCTCCTCATACCGGTCTGATGGGCGGCAGCGGGACCTTTGGTCTGCGATTGGGTATGAACTACAGCTCGTTCCATCTCGAGCTCGCGGGTGAACAAGTCATTGGCAAGACTGCGAACATGTACCCGGTGTCGGTCAATGCCATCCTGAATCTCTCAACGCGTAGTAATCTCATTCCCTATGGGGTCGTCGGGGTGGGCCTTCTGCTTACAGTTCCGACAACATCCATTGGCGACGAGACAGTGACAAGCATCGGATTCAACTTCGGAGGTGGGGCCCGGTACTATCTTACAAGGAACTTCGGACTTCGTGCCGAGGCGAAACAATTCGTCACCAATATTGAAAGCCAACGCGATCAGAGTAGTGAGCTTCTCTTCTTTCAGGAGTTCAGCCTTGGCGTAGCATTCATGTTCAGATAACGGAGAGCATATGCGTAGAATCGCTTCGGTAATACTGATCGTTGTTCCACTGTGCCTGGGTATATCATCCGCCCCAGCGCAGTTGAGATATCAAAATAGCCTGACCCTTGCAGGTGGCGCTTATGCCGCGAGCGGCTTCGGAACAAATACGTATCTGGGTGTGCGCTACAATTACTTCTTTCTGGGCGGACGGTACTTCATTGAGGCCTCACTTGGGTTTGGAAGTTTGCGTTCACGCGTTCTCGAAAATGTTGCCAAGACACAAGTATTTGAGTCCGAACGACTTTACTCATATGAATTCATTGGTGCCTACGATCCTGCACCATCAGGTTACTTACCGTATCTGGCATTTGGCGTGGCCGGGATCAATCAGGGAGGGCAGTCCACATTTGCCGGCGTTGTGGGACTTGGCAAACGCATCCCACTGACGGGTTTGTTTGGCAGCAATCAGCTCGGTGTCCGGTACGATGTCAGGGACCAGATATTCTCGCAGTCCATTAACAACAGCGATCCGTTTATTGCGCACAACATAGTGTTTACACTGGGGCTGCAATTGTACTTTTGATACAGGATTCAATAGAGCCACGAATAGTCGGGGGGACTATGAAGTCGTTTGTGTTGAGGGGAACATATATAGAGAGTGGGGTCATTGTCGCGGTGTTTGGAGCGCTTGTTGGCGCTTGTCAATCATCGCCACCAGACGATATTCTGCAGAAATCGGGCCAGTCAGCCGTTGTGTTTGTCATGGAGAAGAGTCAGGACAACAATGGCAGCGGACCGATGGAAAGCAACGTGGATGAGTACTATCCCGGCAGTGATTTGCACTTGTTGAGTCCGATTTCGAGTCAGGGAGAGCTGGTTAACTTGACGGCACAATACACGCGCCGTAACCAGAGCAATCCGAATAACTATGGTGCCGCCGCAGATCCGGAAGTCTCGTTTGATGGCAAACGGATTCTCTTTGCAATGAAAGAAAACCGGCAGCGCCGGTGGCACCTGTATGAAATGAACGCCGATGGGAGCAATCTGCAGCAGTTGACGGACCAGACATCGGGCGACGATATGGATCCCATCTATCTGCCCAACGGTCAGATCATGTTTGCTTCCACTCGCTCGGGAATTGTTGATGAATATGAACGCCGCAGCTCGCCCCTGCTACAGGTTGCAGATCGTGGCCCCGACGGACGTTTGATCAACATCCGGCAGGTTTCCTTCAACCAGAGTCACGACACAAACCCCATTGTCCACTCGAGCGGCAAGATCTTCTATAGCCGTTGGGAACATCTCGG
>CAZIHJ010000141.1:3890-6901 GCA_964538485.1 uncultured Chitinophagales bacterium
TTTAATAATACCAATCGTCCGTCGAGCGCGCTGTTCAAAACGCCGCACCCCATCATTGATAAGAATGCTCCGGCAAGCCGCCGCGAAAAGATTCTTGTCGCTATGTCTCCCATCCCCATCGAAAACGGAATGGAGCGGGATGTTGACTACGGCCTGTATGTGATGGACAAAGACGGAAACAACGTACAGTTGATTTACAACGATCCGGCCTACAATGAATATGATCCTGTACCGGTGATGCCGCGGGAACGTATTCCCGGCGGTGTGCCACAAGTGATTCCGATGGATCCGGGAATTGCCGATGGCATTGCTTCGGGTGCCACAACGGGTCGCTTCTTCGACGGCAATGTGTATGATCGTGCTACGAACGATGGCCAGACACGCCCGTCGGCATCGTTTGTTAATGACGATGGCTCCACCGGACAAGCAAAATACCTTCGCGTGCTTGAGGCCATTCCATTGCCGCGTAACGGCAACCAGCGTGGCGGTCCGATTGGTAATACAAATTTTGAAAAACAGCGTGTCGTTGGATATGCCCCGATCAGGCCGGATGGTTCCTTCTCGGTGGAAGTGCCAGCAAATAAATCGTTGCACATGCAGACACTTGATCAGAATGGAATGATGTTGGTCAATCAACTCACCTGGGTACAAGTCATGCCGGGCGAACGGCGCCTCTGTACTGGTTGTCACGATTCTCATGATCGCGATAGAATCATCAACGACCTTGAAGTGCTGCAGACGCAGGAAGTTCGCAATAGGGCACTCGGACGTGTGTATGATTCGGGCTTCCACAATGCGTACACGGTTGCGAGCCACCCGGCGGCCCGCACCGACACGGTGGATTTCTTTGATCGCAACAATCCCAACAGGTCCAATACGATTCAAGCTGTTTTTGATCGCAACTGCATTGCGTGTCATGGCCAAACAACCCCGGGCGGGCCTGCCGCCGGGTTGCGCCTCGAGGCGCTGGCCACCGATAAGACTCCGCTTCCCCCAAATTCCGGGATGGATGGAACAACAACAGTTTACGATTCGCTGATGGAAGGGCGATACAGAACGGCGACAAATAATTTCATTGATCACGCCTCACCCTATGGTGCGCGGAGGAGTCCGTTAATGTGGGTGATGTACGGCCGCCAGCTCAACAACTCCAATAATGCCGACTACCGTCAGCTGGTGTACGATCATACACAATTGTGGGCAAGAGATCAGTACAACAGAATAGACCCGTTTCTTCCTGCGAACAGGGATCTGTTAATGATGATCGAATGGATGGACGCCGGCGCACAGTTCTCAAACACGGTGTCTCAATAGGAGTGGCAATGAAGAGACGCAGTATAGTGATGGGACTGGTGGTATGGTGTGCAACATCGTGTCTTGCGCTCGGGCCGGAGTGGATTGGAAAACCCGCGCCGGAATTCACACTCAAGACCTTAGACGGAAAAGCATCCCACTCACTTGAAGATTTTATGGGGCAAGTTGTGGTGATTGACTTCTGGGCAAGCTGGTGTGCACCGTGCAGACGATCGCTTCCAAAACTCGCGGCGTTGGAAGCCGGATTGTCTGGTGTGAAAGTGCTTGCGGTGAATATTGACGATGAACAACGGAATGGGGCGGAGTTTCTGAAGCAGTATCGTGTTCGGCTGCTTGCATTGTATGATGCATCAAAAACAGTAGCTGCGCAGTATGATATTCCCGCAATGCCGTCCGCAATTGTGCTTGACAAACGCGGAATCGTACGCTACATCCACCCGGGCTATACGGATGGAGATATTGAAACACTCAAAAAAGAAATTCAGGGGTTACTATGAAACATGGAACAAAATGCTCGTCTCTTGCTATGGTACTCCTGCTGACTGTTGTGCTCGGCGGATGTGCATCGGTGAAATCGTTCGAGCGGGAGAAGCTTGCTGACCCGATTATGGAGCGACAGGATCAGTTTGCAAAACAGAACCTCGAGCAAAAGTTTTTCTCAACTCGTGAAGGCAGTATTGGTGGTGCAGGAGGCATCGGTGGCGGTTGCGGATGTGCAAAATGATGATGAATGCGGCAAGGATTCAACGACCAGGGACTCATGCGTAAGCGTTTGAAAATATCTACATACGGCCTACTTCCGGCTCTGCTCTTCTGGGCGTCAACACCGGCCCGGGCCGAGGGAGGCGACCAGATGGGATTTACCACATACTATTTCTCCGATAGCGGGGACAATAGTGTGATTACGACATCATTCAAACTGGCAAAGATGCTGCTCGAGAAGACGGTATTCTTGATTGACATCGAACTGGATAATGTGACAGTCCCGGCGGTGACGGCGGTGACAGGAGCTACCAGACCGCAACGTCGCAAGAGCGAGCCGTTTGAGAAGAGCCGTGGCCAGATAATTGTCGGGATTGAACAGGGACTCAGCTCCACAACAACTTTTGCCGGGAGTTTTTATAGAAGTCAGGAAGTAGACTATACGTCGAATGCAGCTATTGCAACATTCAGTCAGGAGTTGTTTGACAGGAATACCACAATCACGTTGCGCGGACAATACAACGCCGATCTTGTCGGTAAGCTGCTTGAGGATGGGGATCTTGTCAATCAACGGAAGAAGCTTGTGACCGGCGCCGCGAATCTCAGTCAACTGCTTTCGCCAACAACCGTTTTCGACCTGTCATACGACATGATTCATACGTGGGGATATTTGAGCGATCCTTACCGTCAGGTGAAGGTGTTTGCAACTGACGGAACTTCCAGCTTTACGGATGAACTGCATCCGGCACAACGCACACGGCACGCGGGCACGGCGAAAATCAGCCAACTGATCCCATCGGTGCGCGCTTCGCTGATCGGGAGTTACCGGTATTATGTTGACACGTGGAAAGTGAAGTCGCACACAGCGGAGTTGAAACTCAACAAGTATATCATCAACGACCTGATTTTTGGTGTTGACTACAGATACTACACACAAACAGCGTCGTATTTCTACAAGGAAAAGTATGCTGGTCAGGAATTTCTGGATGGCTCGC
>CAZIHJ010000142.1:0-6653 GCA_964538485.1 uncultured Chitinophagales bacterium
GTAGTATGAATTGCCAGAATCGATTTACGGATTAAACAGGTGAAGGCGCGGTTCGCACTTGAGAACATGACGCTCAATTTCTCGACCGGACAAGGCGAATATCAATTGTATGCTCGGGAGTTGTGGAAGCTTTGGGGGCGAGTTCCCGATGAAGATGTCCGGGATGCCATTCACAAGTCCAGACGGCTCATCGATAAATGAGACGGGTCAGTCGTATTTGCTGAAAATCTTCAGTGCCTTTACCTGTTTACGGATTGACTCCTGAATGGGTTTAAGATATATTATACATAGTAGGTAAGAGTTCCTCGCCTCATCCTCGTTGTTTGACACTTCTGACCCTTTCCCAACAATCCCAGAGGTCTCCTATGCGTCTATGCGCGCTCCTTATTGCCATCCTTCTCGTTTCGATTCCTGCCTATGCCCAGGAGTACGTTCTTCTCGGATGGAACGATCTTGGCATGCATTGCTCGAACAAGGATTTCTCAAAGATGGCTGTGCTTCCGCCGTACAATACGGTCACAGCACAGTTGATCAAGAAGATACCAGGTGGACTTCCACAGGTTATAACAAATGGTTATTCAGTATCGTATTCGATTCCCGGGAATACATACTCGGTGGGAAAGACGAATTTCTGGACATACGCTCAACAGTTGTTTGGTTTGCCTCAGCCGCTCCCGCCAGATATCGGACTGACAGGGAAAGGCATGATCGGGACACTGGATACCAGCGGAAACAGTTTCTATGTGTTGGGCATTCCTAACACTCCGTTCTCCGATGATGATCTTATCAACGAGAAGCCGTACCAGCTTCTCCATCTCGTTGCGACAAATACGACGACAGGTGATACGGTTGCGACAACGGATATTGTCGTTCCGGTGAGCAATGAAATCGGCTGTGTGCAATCAGGATGTCATTCTTCTGAACAATCTATTCTCAACGGTCATGAAGATGCGAGCCTCACTGCTCCTGTCTTGTGTGCGTCGTGCCACGCTTCCAATGCTCTCGGCACTGTGGGCGATCCTGAGGCGAAGTCATTGTCGTTCAGGCTCCATGACAAACATCAATTCATCACTCCAACCGGTTCCGTCGCGACATGCTACAAATGCCATCCTGGACCGAACACACAGTGTTTGCGCGATGTCATGGGAACGGACCACACCAATCCTTTGACATGTCAGACCTGTCATGGTACGATGGCGCAAGTTGCATTATCGATCGAGGAGGGCCGCCGCCCGTGGTTTGACGAACCCAAGTGTGGAAGTGTAATATGCCATGGCAGCACGTATGCTGAAGAAGAGAATACGCTCTATCGTATGTCCAGGGGGCACGGGGGGTTGTTCTGTTCGTCATGTCATGGAAGCCCGCATGCAATTGCTCCAACAGTCCAGCCGAACGACAATCTTCAAAACGAACGCCTTCAGGGATTTGCTGGGACGCTGAGCGACTGCATGGTGTGTCACACAACTCCGCCATCATCACCGGGGCCGCATGGACGGATGTTTGGAAGTCAGGTTACCACCCATATTGCGGTATCGCAGAATTGGAATATGGTTTCCATTCCTCTTACCGTAGCCGACCAGAGGAAGTCATCTCTGTTCCCAACGTCAACCTCCGACGCATTTGCGTTCAGTCTGGTGAGCGGATATGTCCGCCAGGACACCCTGCTCAATCGATGGGGCTACTGGCTGAAGTTCCCTTCTTCCCAAACGATCGACTTGACTGGGAATACCAGGGAACACGATACCGTAACTGTGCACCAGGGATGGAACATGATCGGGTCAACCTCTGCTGCGGTGGGAACCTCAACGATCATCCAGATTCCGCCCGGGATTATCGAATCTCCATACTTCGGCTACAACGGATCGTACAGTAATGCCGACACGTTGAAGCCCGGAAAAGCATATTGGGTCAAAGCACTGCAAACAGGAAAACTGATTCTGAGGTGAGCAGAGCGAGCCAGGACCTCGGAAAGAGAATTGAAGGCAATCAGTCTACTTTAATTGTATTAGGACTCTCATCACTAGACCACTGTTTCCAAGGAGCATGTTATGGTACGCATGTCGACGATAGTGCTTGCATTCACATTGTGTTCACTTACCCTTGCTCAACAGACGAAGGAAACGCACGACAACGAAACGGTCGCCCAGGTTCCGATCTTGACTGACTTCCACGAAGTGATCTTCAAGGTATGGCACACTGCATGGCCTGAGAAGGACATAGCAATGCTGTCCGGTTTGCTGCCGGACATCAAGCACTTTAGTGACAGTCTTGCGAGGGTTCAGCTCCCGGGCATTCTGCGTGATAAGCAAGAATTGTGGAAGCAGAACACTACGAAGCTCCAGGAGATCGTGTCCGTGTATTCGGACGCGGCATCACCAGTCGACAGCCTGAAATTGCTCGAAGCGGCGGAAAAGCTTCACGCACAGTACGAAGTACTTGTGCGTGTTATCAGACCGGTGCTTAAGGAACTGGATGCGTTTCACCAGGTTCTCTACATGCTTTATCATCACTATCTGCAGGAAGAGAACCAGGAGAAGCTCGTCTCGTCAGTGAAGGAACTCAAATTGAGGATGGCGGCGCTTGAAAAGGCTGTTCTTCCGGATCGTCTCAAGAAAAAGGAGGGTGATTTTAGAGAAGCACGCGCAAGACTTGGTCAATCCGTCGGGCTCCTCGACACCTCGATGGTGAAAGATAACCTGAAAGAGTTTGCATCCAGAGTTGAAGTGATGCACACACGATATCAGGCACTGGAAAGGGTGTTTGAATAGCTGAAGTGAAATTCCATGGTTCGACTCTTCGATCCCCCGCAGCCCGG
Organism: uncultured Chitinophagales bacterium; assembly: GCA_964538485.1. GTDB lineage: Bacteria > Bacteroidota > Ignavibacteria > UBA10030 > UBA6906 > JBJXHC01. The sequence continues at coordinate 2,816 of CAZIHJ010000142.1, forward strand.
CTCCTATTCCTTTTCCGGTTGTTTGGAAGAATTTCCGGTAGTGTAGGATGGACTGGAATGTTATTGACCGCAAACTGACCGATTTAGGACAGGGTACTTGACAAGTTGATTCCCGTTTACTATTATCTAATAGCACGATAAAGTAAGGGGTAAAAGTAACCGACCCGTCCTATATGGGTGGTCTTCTGGCTTCTTTTCTATCGCTCTCCTGAAACCCATCCGTGGCTCACCAAGGCTGAACTTGACTACATCTGGAGCGATCCGGCGGAGTCCGGTGCTCCAATCAAATGGAGTTCGTTGTTCCCTCACAGGCAGACTTGGGCATTCTCCATCGCAAAATTCATGACCGATCCGATTTGGTGGTTGTATCTCTTTTGGATTCCTGATTTCCTGTTGGCGGTATGCTTATCGCTCTTGTGGTGGGAGCAATTCTGCAAGCGACCGGCAGCTATGTACCGATTTTTATCATTGCAGGATCATCCTACCTGCTGGCTCTCCTGGTCTTTCACTTGCTGGCTCCCAAACTTGAGCCAGCGAAGATTGAAGAGCCGGTTGGACCTTAAGCGGAGAAAATCGTGAATACATATACTCAGATGTTTGATTTCACCGGAAGAACCGTTGTCATTACCGGAGGCACCGGCGTGCTTGGCCGCGAGATTGCCGTGGCGCTTGCGAAATGCGGAGCGAATGCGGCAATCCTCAACCGGGATGTTGGTCGCGCCGCGCCGGTTTCAAAGTTCGTCACCGGTGTTGTTCTCCCGATTGATGGTCGGTTTTCAGCGTGAACAGACGGCCGGTCAAAATCCTTGTCAATAAGAACACACCGAACGTTGTTGAGACGTTTTCGCACCTCGGTGATGTTATTGCTCTTGAAACGCAAGAGATCACGCGGGAAGCAGTACGCGATTGCGATCTTTTGATCGTGAGATCAGAGACAAAAGTCAACGGCGAATTACTCGAAGGGAGTTCAGTCCGTTTCGTCGGTACCGTTACGATTGGGACCGACCATATTGACAAGGAATACCTTGCATCCCGAACCATCGCGTTTGCAAGCGCGCCCGGGAGTAATTCCAACTCAGTGGCTGAATATGTTGCTGCAGCTCTGCTCGTGTGGTCGAGACGCACTGGCCAACGCCTTGCGGGAAAAACCATCGGCATAGTGGGTGTCGGTAATGTTGGAAGCAAAGTTGTGCAGGTTGCAGATGCTCTTGGTCTGAAGGTCCTGCGCAACGACCCTCCGCTTGCGCGTGCGACGGGTGATCCGGTGTATCGTTCCCTTGATGAACTCATGGATGCCGACATTATCACGTTACACGTCCCGCTGCACAAGGGCATCGAGAAGACGCATCATTTGTTTGATGGTGGCCGGATTGGAAGGATGAAGAGAGGATCGATAGTGATCAACACTTCCCGCGGAGCGGTCGTCGATTCGTCAGCATTGTTGTCATCACTCCACACCGGTCACCTGTCAACCGCAATACTGGATGTCTGGGAGGACGAACCGGCCATCTCGACGGAATTACTTAAAGCCGTAGTGCTTGGCACCCCCCATGTCGCCGGTTATTCTCTTGATGGCAAGTTGAATGCTCTTCGCATGGTGTATGAATCCGCATGCGTATTTCTTGGCGTATCTCCTACCGGGGACATTTTTTCCGCTCCTGCAACGACCGACGGTGCGGAGATCAGGATACCGGGGAATGTTCTGGATAAAGAAACGATCCTCGCCGAAGCTCTTCGACATGCGTACGACATTGAGCTGGACGACCTGATGTTACGCAGGATACTTTCAATGAAAGAGAGTGAACGGGGGAAGTTCTTTATGACTCTCCGGGCAGAATACAGAATCAGAAGGGAATTCAGAAACAGGCGTGTCGTGCTTTCATCCGGTCAGGCTTCAGTCCGATCTTCGCTTGAGCATCTCGGATTTATCATCGAGATCAGAAAGGAAGCCCATTGAACGGAGTAGCGGGTGAAGGTTCTCTTGAGAGTCCGTTGAAAGACGAGGTCCGTCACATCTGGTGCACACGGGTTGGGAGCGCTCGCACTTGACGACAAACGCATCCTCGCTCGGCGTTGTACATGGGACTCTGTTTAATAACAACAAGAGGGGATAACAGCAAGATCACCCCTGACGAGCTACTCCGTGTGGTGAAGAGAGGAAGTGTGCGCATTAAGAGATAAGTGCCAGGTCCGGGACATTGTTCCTGGGTTCTGTAGTACTTATCTTATGACAGTGTTTGTGAATGACAACAATCGAGAAAGAGAAAGAATCGAATGGCAGAGAAAGCGGATATAGGGCTCGTCGGACTCGCGGTCATGGGAGAGAACCTCGTCCTGAATATGGAAAGCCGGGGGTACACGGTAGGGGTATTCAACCGTACGGTGGACAAAGTTGACCACTTCATCAACGGTCGCGGCAAAGGGAAGAAGTTCATCGGTGCTCGTACAATCAATGAACTTGTCGGCTCTTTGAAGACGCCCCGCAAGATCATGTTGATGGTAAAAGCCGGGAAGCCCGTTGACGAGTTGATTGAGGCCTTGATCCCGCTTCTTGAGAAAGGTGATATCATCATCGACGGTGGCAACTCTTATTTCCCCGATTCCATCCGTCGTACAAGGTATCTGGAACAGAAGGGACTCTTGTTTATCGGTACGGGCGTTTCAGGCGGAGAGGAAGGTGCATTGACAGGTCCGTCCATCATGCCCGGAGGATCGATTGCGGCATGGCCACACGTCAAACCGATCTTTCAGTCCATTGCAGCCAAGGTCGATAACGGAACACCCTGCTGCGATTGGGTGGGGGAGAATGGCGCGGGACATTTTGTGAAAATGGTGCACAATGGGATCGAATATGGCGACATGCAGTTGATCTGTGAGGCCTATCAGATCATGAAGGAACTGCTCGGAATGGCCGCTGACGAGATGCACGAGGTGTTCAAGAAATGGAACACCGGCATCCTCGACAGTTACCTGATCGAGATTTCGCGGGATATCCTCGCACATAAGGATGGCGATGGCACACCGCTCGTGGATAAAATTCTTGATACGGCCGGACAAAAGGGGACCGGTAAATGGACGAGCGTTGTTTCTCTTGACCTGGGTAATCCGCTCACGCTCATCAGTGAAGCGGTGTTTGCACGCTGCCTTTCTGCCATTAAAGAAGAGCGTGTTGCTGCATCACAAATTCTCACTGGTCCAACACCGAAGTTGAGTGGCGATCGCGCCGCTTTCCTCAAGGATCTTGAACTTGCACTTTACGCCTCAAAGATTGTCTCGTATGCCCAGGGTTTCTCACTGCTCCGTGAAGCAGCGGGTGAGTACAAGTGGAATTTGAACTATGGCGGCATTGCCCTCATGTGGCGCGGAGGGTGCATTATCCGGTCCGTGTTTCTGAACAAGATTAAGGAGGCCTTTGATAGGAATGCAGGTCTCGCCAACCTGCTGTTGGATCCATTCTTCAAGGGTCAGATCGATTCCTCGCAGGGCGCGTGGCGTCGCGTCATCTCCGCGGCCGTAACAAACGGAATCTGGACCCCGGCATTTTCCACGGCGCTGAATTACTACGACGGGTACCGGAATGCACGACTGCCAGCGAACCTGCTTCAGGCGCAACGTGATTATTTCGGAGCCCACCAGTACGAACGTGTAGACAAACCGAGAGGTGAGTTCTTCCATACCAACTGGACCGGTCGGGGCGGTGAGACTGCATCAACTGCATACAGCGCGTAGTCGGAAGCTGGATGGTGAAGTCCAATCTCATCATAGATCAGAAGTTCGATGAGGTTCCTTGTTGCTCAGTCCCTCTGCAATGAGTGCAATGACTTCCCGTTCCCGTTTC
>CAZIHJ010000143.1:0-6583 GCA_964538485.1 uncultured Chitinophagales bacterium
AAAGCAACGGTGGAGGAGTTCAACACATTCGTGTTGACCCCGCCAGCGGATGGATACATGTTACCTTCATGATGGCAGATGATTCGAGCGATTTTAACAACGGGCGTAGGACTGCGTATGCGTTCAGCTCGGACGGTGGTATTTCATGGAACAATCTGAGCAACATCAGGGTACCAGGTGATCGAAGATCTGGTTTCCCGACACTCGACCTTGCCAGGGGGGCGATTGCAGGAGGTGTGATCATTGCCAACCACGCCGTTGCCGGTGGGCCAGTTACAACAATTGTCAGTCTTGACTATCCTGCCGGGAGCGGTGTGTTTGCAGAGCTTCCAACACAGGGAGCTTTTGGACCCGGGGAACCGATTTGGCCATATGTTGCCGGTGCCGCGGATGGATCTGTGATCACGCATTCTTCAATTAATGTGACGAGCAGTGATGTAAACTACATTCAACGATCTACAGACTTCATTGGCTGGTCCCCCTGGCAGCAATTTCCAATCATTGGAGCGAGCGGCAATGGAGGCAGGAATACCACGCTTGCGACTGAAAGTGGAAAAGTCGGAACGATTTGTAATGCCGTGGCAAGCGGAGTGTATTTTCTGGAATCGACGAACAACGGTGCCACGTGGCCGTCTTCTCCCACACAGATTCATCCCCCGACACGTATCGTCGGTCCCGACACGTTTCAGAATTTTGTCGGTGCAGACTTTGTTTACAATGGCGAGACTCCTTTGTTCGTATTCGAGGAACTCAATGTTGGTCTAAACGAACCAACGGATGGTGCGCAAGTGACTTTCTGGAGTCAGGCGACTGGTTACGTTGTGGCTGCAACCAAAACGAATACTCCGGGGGCTGCTGATTTGAATCTCGGTTGGGTAAATTATCCTACCCTTGGGACTCCCTCCATTGGAATGTCCGGGTCGACTATTGTGATTGCCTATAACAGAGTACAGACCGACACATCTGCCATCGGATTTAATTATTCGGACGTGTGGTTTGTCTCTTCCGAGGATGGAGGATTAACGTGGTCTGCACCTACCAATTTGACAAATACGCCAAACCTCGAAGAACGTTATCCGTCGGTTTCAAAGTGGAATGCTCCCGGCGAAGTCAATATTGTCTGGCAGGAGGACTATCAACCCGGGCCGGCGGCATTCAACGGCACGTTTACTCCTGCCCCGCTTTCTCGTACTTCACAGGTATTCATGAAAGTTCTGTTGACTGGAGTCGGAGAAGCGCAAGGTGTGCCGGACAATTTTTCATTGCACCAAAACTATCCCAACCCGTTCAATCCGACAACTCAAATCTCCTTTGACGTCCCATTTGCCTCGGATGTAAATCTCACTGTGTATAATGCCCTCGGGCAGGAAATGGCAGTGCTTGTGGATGGTCATCGGATGGCCGGCACCTATGAAACACATTTCTATGCAAAGGACCTCCCGAGTGGAGTCTATTTTTACTCTCTGCGTGCGGGAGCTTTTGTTGATGTCAAGAAAATGGTACTTGTCAAATAGTGTTGAAAAGCCCCGGGAATTGTTTGCGGAAATCTCATCATAGTGATGAAGCGTGGGCTGCCCGGCCCGCGCTTCATTCTTTAGTGATACAATGCTCAATTGCCATATGTGTAATTGCTGTCTTGGTGGTTTTTCCGAGTCCAGCATATAGTCAACACCTGGCTGGAATCACAGGAACGAACTTCGATGTTGACCTGTACGGCAATATCTATGTGATCAGTAGCTTACAACACACGCTCCAGCTCTTTTCGCACGAAGGGAAAACAGTCGATGAGATCGGTGGGACGGGGTGGGAAAATGATCAATTCGATTCCCCCGCCGCGGTCTGGGCGCGCAACGGTATTGATATTTTTGTTGCGGACTACGGCAATCATCGCATCCAGCGCTTCGATAGAAATCTCAACTATATATCAACCCTGCATACACGCGATCGTACTTCACCAGAAGAACGATTCGGGTATCCGACCGATGTTGCGCTGTCCCGGCTTGGTGATTTGTACGTGTGTGACTCCGAGAACGCGCGGGTTGTGAAGTTTGATAGCCAGAATAAGGTAACAGCAGTATTCGGTGGGTTTGATGCCGGGAAGGGCCGACTGCTGAAACCAAGGCAATTGGAGATCGGCCCGGAGGATCGTGTCTATGTGCTTGACGATGAAAGAGTCATGGTGTTTGATACGTTCGGGAATTTCATTCAGGAAATTGACTATGGACTGACTCCCGGTCGCACTACCATCTTTGCCGATGAAACCGGTTTAGTGGTTGTGAACGATAGCACGATCTACTTGTTTGATGATAAGGACCGGTTGATCACCACGACAGTTGTGCCGGAGGGTGAAATGCTGGGCGGCAAGGCTGTTCACGCCATTTCGGTTTCGCAATCATTCATGTATTGTTTGACGGACAGCGGATTGACAATCTCTGCAAACCCGCGTGTGGGAATTGATGAGAGCTTGAAAAAATGAGAGAAAATCAACTGGCATCACGCAGAACGAATCACGGAGGAGGGGCACATGGCACGTAGTCTGAATAAAGTTCAACTCATCGGAAATCTCGGTAAGGACCCAGAGCTGCGCTACACTACAGCCGGGGTTGCGGTTGCAACGTTCACTATTGCAACCAACGAAAGCTGGAAAGACCAGGACGGGAACATGCAAGAACGGACGGAGTGGCACAACATTGTTGCCTGGCGAAAACTGGCGGAGATCTGTGGTGAGTGGCTGAAGAAAGGCAAGAAGGTGTATATCGAGGGTCGTTTGCAAACCCGGAGTTATGATGACAAGAACACCGGAACCAAGAAATATATCACGGAGATTGTCGCTGATAATATGATCATGCTGGATGGCAAGGGAGGGACGGAAAGTAGTGGAGGAGGTGCCCCGGCTGCCGCTGTGCATGAGGATGCATCGCATGGAGGCAGCAAAGACGATGACCTGCCGTTCTAACGTTAACAACTGTTTGCCAGGCCCACGCGGAGAATTGCGTGGGCTTTTTCTTTATTCGGGCGGAGTGACGGATGCCTAAATTGATCATTCTGTTGGCGTTTGCCTTTGCCAATACCTGCATACTCCCTGCAGCCTCGAGGAGGCCTCTCAGTGCAAGTCACGGCATGGTGGTTTCCGCCGAGTCTCTTGCTTCCGCCGCCGGCGTTGAAGTACTGAAGAACGGCGGAAATGCAGTTGATGCGGCCGTCGCTGTCGGGTTTGCACTCGCTGTCACCTATCCGGAGGCCGGGAATATCGGCGGCGGAGGGTTTATGTTGATTCACCTGGCGGATGGCCGTTCAACAATGATTGATTTTCGCGAACAGGCACCCTCTGCTTCAAACAGGAACATGTACCTTGATAGCATGGGAAATGTTCGTCAGGGCGCAAGCGAATTCGGACCTTTGGCTGCGGCCGTACCTGGCACTGTCGCCGGATTACTTCATGCACTAGAACAGTACGGCACTCTTGGCCGCGATGACGTAATGAAAGGCGCTATTGAGCTGGCGGAAAGCGGTTTTCCGGTGGACAATCGGTTGGCCAGTTCCCTCATTACGCACGGTCCGGATGTGGCAAAATTCTCAACGCAAAAGACAGCGTTTGTCACAGGTGCAGCGCCGGTCCGGGAGGGAGAAGTTCTTGTCCAGGAGGATCTCGCACGCACCTTACAGAAGATTCGCGTAGATGGCAATAAAGGCTTTTATCAAGGTGAAGTTGCCAACCTGATTGTAGAAGAGATGAAACGTGCCGGTGGAATTATCTCGCAGGCAGATTTGGCTGCATACAAGCCGGTTGAACGGGCACCGTTGATAGGTTCATATCGTGGATACGAAATCATGACCGCGTCGCCGCCATCCGCCGGAGGCACTGTTTTGCTTCAGATGCTGAACATGCTTGAACAGTTCGATATTCGGTTAATGGAACTAGGGAGTTCACAGGCGCTCCATGTTTTTGCCGCCGCCGCACAACGCAGTTATGCCGACAGGGCGTTGTATCTTGGCGATCCTGACTTTGTACGAATGCCGATGGCGCAGCTTCTCTCCAAACAATATGCTATCGAACGAACTCACGACATTGATTTATTACGGGCGACACCAAGCTCCGAAGTACAGGCGGGAATGTTGGAAGAAGTTAAGGACAAGCAAACAACGCATTATTGTGTGGCAGACAGATTTGGAAATATCGTGAGCGCAACGGTAACACTGAATGGCTACTATGGGTCAAAGACCGTTGTTGGGGGAGCGGGCTTTTTCTTGAATAATGAAATGGATGACTTTGTCGTCAAGCCCGGTGTGCCGAACATGTATGGACTGGTTGGGGCGGAGGCCAATGCTATTGTTCCGGGCAAGCGAATGCTCAGTTCAATGACTCCCTCCATCGTATTCAAGAACAGAAAGCCGTTTTTCGTTGTTGGCGGGCGAGGGGGTAGCCGAATTTCCACTGCCGTTGCACAGGTGATCATCAACGTCTTGGACTTTGGGTTGAACCTCCAGGAGGCAGTTGATTGGCCACGAATACATCATCAATGGCTGCCGGATAAAATCTTCTATGAGCCAAATGGACTTGCGTCTGATGTACAGCAAACGCTCACTCAGATGGGATATACTCTTGAACTTACATTCGATCATAACGGTCGGTGTCAGGCGCTGATGATTGATCCGCGGAGTGGTGAATTTCTCGGTGCACCTGACCCGCGGGAGAATGGTGTTGCAATCGGGTACTGATTTTTGCTCTTGACAAACGACCCGCGAGAGAGTATATTGACATCGGTTTTTGCATCGTTCTTTTCCAGTATTAGTTTTGGTGCCCGATCTCATTATCGGGCTGAAAAGGGAATTCCGTGTAAGACGGAAGCTGCCCCGCAACTGTAATCCCGATCCGGTTTGTTCCGGATCAAGTCCTCAAATAAAAGCCACTGCATCGACGAATGTCGTGCGGGAAGGCATTCGAGGATCGGGAGAGCCAGGAGACCTGCCAAAATTTTGACCTATGCTATGCCTTCGCGGGAAGGTTAGGGTACTACCATTTGAATTTGGTTTTTTGGCCCCAGTTTTCCGCAAGAGAGCTGGGGCTTTTTATTTTCAACTTATGCACAGAGTTATCCACATAGCCGTCGGTGGCATTTTTGTTTTGGTCTTTGCTTTCAACGCATTGGCATATCCAGTTTTGAGACATGAGGTTAGAGGAGTTGTTGTAGATGCGACTCTTGGCCGCTCAATTAGTGGCGTGTCGATAAGTGTTAACAGTTCCCAACCCATATTTACTGATTCTCAGGGCTTATTCTCTCTTTCGGTTAACGAATTTCCATCAGCATTGACGGCTGGCCATGACGGTTATTACATCTTTCGCATGCTCCTGCAGGAGCATCCCACGGACACAATGACAATACGACTTCTTCCCAGGTCATACCAGACGGAGGAAATGCTTGTCATAGCGACTCGCCAACCCGTGACTCCCATGAAATCTCCATCAAGCGTGACTTTCATTCCTCGAACATTGATTGAAAATAGCATTGGCAGTTCCATGGGATCAATTCTCGGTGGCGTATCATCGTTATTCATGAGGGATTATGGGGGACGAAACGGTATTCAGTCTGTCTCATTGCGAGGAACCTACTCGGAGCATACTCTTGTCCTGATTGATGGCATCCGTTACAACAGCTTTCAGAACAGCCAGACAGATTTCGGACTGATCAGCACCTCGAATATCCAGCACATTGAAGTGGTGAAAGGCGGTCACTCTTCGGTGTATGGGGCAGATGCAATTGGCGGAGTCATTAGCATCGCTACTCGTAAGCCAGAAGAGAAAGAGACTGTCCAAGCGAAGGTGTCGTTCGGTTCTTCAGGGTACGCTGCACAGGAAGTGAGCGGCGGTGGAATAGAAGCAGGAATCGGCTGGAGAGGAATGCTGAGGCGCGAACGCGGCAACGGTCGATACAGATTCAAGTTCAACGACGGCATAACATCATCGGTGCTCCGGCGCGATGGAGCAGACTATGACCTCATTTTTCTTAACACTTTTCTTGAGTACCGGTTCTTGCCGGAAATCAGGTTCACTGGCGGTTTCGACTACTCCGATGCTGACCGTGGTTCGCCGGGTGCTGTAACAAGCACGGGACTTGAGGGACGCGCCCGACTTACCGACCGAATTACGCGCTCACACTTTGGCCTACTGTGGAATGTCTCACCGGCTGTCGATGCCCGGCTGCATTCCAGTTTCATGGCAACCAAACAAACATACACTGACCTGGAATCCGGCGCTGGGCTGTTCAGCGACCACAAGAACAACACACTTCTGTTCAATCCCGAAATACAATACTCGTACTCGGACGAAGGTTCTGCCACGCTAGGTGGGGAAGTTTCGCGGGCCTCAATCATTAGTACAGATGTCAGGTCCTCCGTACGCCGACAGATCAGCGCCTATCTCAGCTTACACCACGGCATTTCCCTGAACACGAAGATCCCGTATGAGATTATTTTCTATCCCTCAGTGCGCTATGATTATTTCTCCTCCTTGCAAGGGGATGTCAATCCGAAACTCGGCGTGAACATTGGTCTCTTCCGTAGTCCGCAAATCAGAGTACGCTCC
>CAZIHJ010000144.1:0-6555 GCA_964538485.1 uncultured Chitinophagales bacterium
AGATCGCTATGAACCTCACCGTTGGGATTGGATTGTTGGGGCGGATATGTCGACGAGTTCTCCACTTGCAGAAACTGTTCACCGAGAATAAACCGGTAGGTTCGGGTTACAGTGGAGTTACCGGATTTCCCCTCACCAGACCCTTCCCATTCGCCAACAAAATACCGGAGGGGTGACCACACCTCCTTCGCGTTTTCCTGACTGTGGAGGAATGAAGAAAGAATAATACCTGCGAGCAGAAGTGTCATAGTGTTTCCCGGAAGATGGTTGAGGATTCAAACCCGCTCATCCTTCTATTACACGTTTCCTGAAAATCCTTTAGCGCCCGGAAGTGGTCAACAGAAGAATTCGCATCAGCAGGTACGCAAGAATCAAAATTACGAGGAACCGGTTGTGGGCAACCCATCGATCAATGCGCTCCAGAATATTCTCGCTGTAGGCAGAAATGGGCTGATCGTCCAGAAAACGGGCGATATCCGCAGATAACGCAACGGCACTGGCAAAGCGACCTGCGGGGTCAGATGCCAGTGCCTTCATACAGATTGCATCGAGGCCTTTCGCTATTTTAGGATCGATCACTCGCGGGGGTTGGACGGGGCCATTCGCGTGTGTCGTCGGTATCGGCGGTCGTTTGGTCAGGAGAAAATACAACACCGCCCCCAATCCGAACACATCTGTCCGCTCATCAATGGCTCCGCCTCGCGCTTGCTCGGGAGACATATACACCGGAGTTCCTATGATGGTTCCGGCCGAAGTGTCTTCTTTGTCCCTTCCGGCCAATACTGCACCCACAGAATCCGGTGCCCGGGCCGCCGGCGATAGTAACAACTTCGCAACACCCCAGTCCAATACCAGAACTTCTCCAAATGCGCCAACCATGATATTCTCCGGCTTCAGATCGCGATGTAACACATTGTTAGCGTGCGCGAATGCGACCGCCTCGCATATCTTCTGGAAAACACGTAGACGTTCGGAGATCGGGTGTACCTGTCGGGCAAAGTGATCAAGACGTTGACCCTGAACGTACTTCATGGTGTAGTAGATGCGACCATCGGTCAATTCTCCGACGTCATGGACTGGAACAATACCGGGATGTTCAAGTTGGGCGATGACCCGGGCTTCCTGACGCAGTCGCTGCGCAGCTCCCGATGATTCTCCCTCGACAACTTTCAATGCCACGTGACGTGCAAGTGTTGTATCTTCCGCAAGATACACCGTTCCCATACCACCGCGTCCGAGTTCTTTTACCAACCGGTACTTGGTTCCGCTGAGATCCGGCAGGTCAATTGAATCTTTCAGTCGGGCCATTGCCCCATCCGAAATCCACGTCATAAGTGTACTCCGAGGAGCGAGCGTGCCTCTTCGCGAAATTCCTCCTCCGTTGCGGTAAGCTCGCGGAGTTGCTGCAGTACTAAACGTTTGAACTCACGCCGACCGTAGGCGAGGTGGTTGGTCAATGTGGTCACAGGAATTCCAAACTCTGCAGCGATGCCTTCGTATGTAAGATTCCCGGACTCCGTGTCATCGGCAAAGTGGTAGCGTGAAAAAATGGAAAAGTGAATCTCTTTTCCTTCATCGGCACATTGCCCCTTCAACATCTCAAGCGAAGAAGAAAACAGCGAGCGTATCCATTCCTGTTCAAAAAACTTCTCCATCGTATCGGAAGAGGGTGGAACACCGGTGAGAAGCTCCTGATCCGCACCCTGAAAGTCGAGTGAAACCGTGAGTGCATCACCGCCGCGCTTGATGCGTCCGGCGGATTGTGTTTCATTGGCCACGTAGCGGTCAAGGCATACTCTCAGAAATGTCCGGAACCGGGCCTTTGCCGGGTCGTACGTTTGAAAGAATCCCTTCTCCATAACGCGTAGGAAAAAACCCTGAGTAAGGTCTTTCGCATCTTCATTCGATCTGTTCCATTTGATCCGGATGTACTTATACACCGGCTTCCAATATGAGGCAACTATCCGGCTGTAGGCGCGTCCGCGTTTCTCTGCGTCAATGCTTTGCACGGCGGCAATAACGGAATGACGTGTCCCCGGAAAGCGGGCATCCGTTCCACCGATAAGGGTATCATCAACCATTGCGTACTATGAATAAGGGAATTACGGATGCTTGAACGGGCGTGGAGGCGTAAATGTGGCACAAACTACCAAGACATCACTTTAAAGTCAATGGATGGATGGGCCCGGATTCTGCTCCATTGAGGGTGTGTAACATAACAATTCCTTAACTTGAATTTGAAAATCATCCTCGCAATATTATCTGTTAAATGACCCACGAAGAACCGATACAGCAACAACCGCCGGAAGAGGAGAAATCCGGAACCCTGGGGGTGGTGGCAAGAAAGAAGCCCCGCCAGGCCAAACCGCGCAAGCGCCGTCCCGGCCGCCCGGCCGACCAAGGGCGAGAACGAGGTCCGTTGTCGTTGGACCCGTCGCTCTATATTAATCGCGAGTTGAGCTGGTTGGAGTTCAATCATCGCGTGTTGGAGGAGGCAATGGACCAGCGACATCCTCTGTTGGAGCGCGTGAAGTTCCTTTCCATTGTCAGTTCCAATCTGGACGAATTTTTCATGATTCGCGTTGCCGCCATCAAGGAACAGATTCTCGCCGAAGTTGTTGAACCCTCACCCGATGGCCGCGTGCCCCTGCAACAGATCAAGGCCATCCACGCCCGCGCAGAATTAATGATGAAAAGAATGAGCGAGTGCTTCTGGGGAGACCTCCATCCGCAGCTCGCCAGCGCAGGCATTCATCTTCTGGCGATGAACGAACTCACAACTGAAGATCGGACCGCATTGGCGGGGATGTTTGCCCGTGAGATTTTCCCCGTGCTGACACCACTGGCGTTCGACCCGGGTCATCCATTCCCGTATATTTCCAATTTGAGTTTAAGCCTTGCCGTGGTCGTAACTTCGCCGAAGGGTGAAGAGCGTTTTGCGCGTGTGAAGGTGCCCGATGTGCTGCCACGCCTCGTACAACTACCCAATGCCAGCGACACCGTGTCCCGGTTTGTGTGGCTCGAAGACCTGATCGCGGACAACCTCACCATGCTGTTTCCGGGCATGAGCGTGAAGGAATCGTACGCATTCAGAGTGACACGCAATGCCGACATTGAGATTGAGGAAGATGAAGCAGACGATTTGATCAGCACGATTGCGGAATCGATTCGTCAGAGGCGATTCGGCTCCGTCGTGCGGATGGGCATTCAGGACACGATGCCGGATCGCATCAGAGACATTCTCGTGGAGAATCTGGAAATCACACCGGATGAAGTCTACCAACTGCGACCGCCACTCGGCCTCAGTCATATTATTGCACTCATGAAACTCCCGAGGCCTGAACTCAAAGACCCACCATTGGTGCCGAAGTCCCTCCCGGTTGAAGAGGAAAACGAGGATATTTTCACTACGATACGGCGCGGAGACATTGTCCTCCATCATCCGTACGATTCGTTCAATCCCGTCGTGCAGTTTATCACGGCGGCGGCCGAAGATCCGAACGTCCTCGCCATCAAACAAACGCTCTATCGCATAGGCAGGGAATCACCTCTTATTCCCCTGCTTATCCGCGCCGCGGAAACCGGTAAACAGGTTGCCGTACTTGTCGAACTCAAAGCACGGTTCGATGAGGAGAACAATATCATCTGGGCGAAACGTCTCGAGCGGGCCGGTATTCACGTGGTCTATGGACTGGTTGGTTTGAAAACCCACGCCAAGATGGCGTTGATTATACGCAAGGAAGGTGAGGGCATCCGGCGCTACGTGCATCTCGGGACCGGAAACTACAACCCATTCACCGCGCGCGTGTATACCGATATGAGTTACTTCACATGTGGTGAGGACATCACTGCGGACGCTTCGGAAGTATTCAATTACCTGACCGGTTATTCTCAACGCGAGGGTTATCGGAAACTGATTGTGGCGCCGGTAAATCTCCGCGAGCGTGTGTATGAGCTCATTCGCCGTGAGACGGCCCATGCTTTCAGCGGCAAAGAGGCACGCCTTGTCTTCAAGATGAATTCCCTGACCGACGTGAATATGATTGAAACGCTCTACGAGGCATCAAAGGCCGGAGTGAAGGTCGATCTTATCGTACGAGGCATATGCTGCCTCAGACCGGGGGTAAAGGGTGTGAGTGAAAACATCCGCGTCATCAGTATTGTGGGAAGATTTCTTGAGCACAGTCGGGTATTCTATTTTGAGAACGATGGAAAACCGGAAGTGTATTTAAGTAGTGCAGACCTGATGGGGCGCAACCTGGACCGGCGTGTGGAGTTGATGTTTCCCGTCGAGGACCAGGGCTTGAGGGAATTCATCAAACATGAGGTGCTTGATATTGCACTCCGTGACAACGTCCGCGCACGGGTACTGAACGCTGATGGAGGATATGGCCGAGTCGAACCGTCGAACGGAGAACATCTTGTAGAGTATCAGCAACAGATATTGCAAACGCGGGCGAAAGCACAACCAGCAAAGGCCTCAACGACGCGAGAAGCTCCTACGCAACAACCAACCTAAACGGAAATCAGTCCCGCTCTACTTTTCCCACCATGTAACGAGTTGATAGTTCCCTGATCGCGGAAAGTACGGCGGCGCTTTGGTAACATACCGCGGATCCGTAGAGAAGCTTTTCAGGAATCCGTTTGAGAGCACACCATTCGTCAGTTTTCCTGTTGCTGTTGATGCCCCCATGGCGAGCGATCCATATAGCCTGATCCTGCCCGACAACGGAATATTGGTGTAGTCCTCTGCCGCAAAAACTCCTTGTTGTGTATAGATTGCCGCGTGGATAGTGAGTACGGATGCAGGCGTGCGGGAGAGATTCTTCGTAATGTATGCCATACGCTCAGCCACAAGTCCAAGCATGTCGGGCGATCCTGAATTACCAACGGGACTTGTTGCTGCAACAATATCATTCTCTATCCAGATATTTCCTTTGAAAGAACCACCACCTTTCAGGGCGACAAGCGTTACCTGACCTTTATATGTTCCACTTACACGGATATCTCCGTTCTTCACTCCTATGACCCCTGTGGAGGTAATACTGGAAATCGGCAGCCGGTTATTACGGATTGTGCCCGTCGAAGCCGGGATCTTCACATTCACTGTACCGTCCGCATAAAACGTCATTGCAACATCGTTGTTCTGGATGAACGACATGTTCGCCACGGCAGATCCACTGATTGCTGCTTGTTCAAGCTTTGAAAGATTCGATGGGGGTCTGCTGTGCGTTACACCCCATCTGCTTCCATCTTTGAATACCGGCGCATACACACCGTTGTAAAGCATGGTACTTGGCGACTCCCTGCCGGTAATCAGTCTGTCAAAGTATGGGGTACCACCCAGATTCCAGCGGCCATTTGTGTGCGCGCTTCCAAACAACGAATCTCCGGTCACTTTCCACATGTTTGCCCCCGAGGGTGTATTGCTCGTCGGGCTCAGGTAGCCATTCACCTCGGACTCGGAAAAGTACGCGTACTGCGAGAATGAACTCCGCTTGACCATTGCAATGACGGTGTCGCGAATATCTTCGTTTGACATCGGATCCCATGAGGTCGCGGTGGAAATCACCCTCACCGTATCGCCGCTCGGAGTTGCCCGAAACGACACGCTGAAGTCACCATCGGCAAACGATTTAGTGATCGTCCTCGAATAGCTCGAGTCCGTCAGAATGAAGCGTGTTCCAAGATTGGCCCCGGCAACCGCTCTGTTATGGGTCATGGTGCGCATGTAATACGCGTCAAAAGAGCTTCTGGCCCCAAGGCTTCCCTCGTTGATCGTGCGAAGCGAAAGTGAAACGAGGAACAGAAGACCGATAATGTATACCACTGTAGACTTGCCCATTTACTCCTCCAGCCTTTGTGAGATTGTCAATAGCCTCAAATGCGACGTTTGATTTTTTGTGCAACAGGTCTGGTTTGACGCCAGAACAACTCCGGATAGTTGAGAATCTCGCCAGCAGCAACGTACTCCTGCACCTTGTGTTCGCTGACCTGTTTCAGATTGATCTCAATGTTCTTGACTTCACCTGGGTTGGTCGTTACGGCTCCATTCTGTTTTCGATACGTAAATGTCATCGTACCGTAACCAAAGGGAACCGCTCGTTTTCCATTCTGGCGGCGGTACAACATCTTCACGCCTGGTTTCGAGGTCGAGAGTGCCTGTGTGCCGAGGTACCACTCAACACTGTCGATAATACCATCGCCTTCCATATCTGCCCTGAAACGCAGACGATTCGAATCTGCAATAGCAATTGCCGGAATATTAGAGGCAAGACCAAAACCCATCTTGCGGAGATCACGCTCCATCACTTGAACGCTGTTGACGAGTAATTCTTGATGATCACGCTCAACGGAGGCCGCTGTTGCTGTCCCGGCAATAGTCATGTTCAATCGTAGTCCGATGAGGATGATCAACGACGCAAAAACAATCGATCCGATGATATCGAGTATGGTGGTCATGGGATTTTCTCCTCAGTTCCAGTAACACATGATTGCAGGAAGAGTCACGGGTCGTTCCATATTCGGACTCGTAACCGTCACAGTGATTTTCTT
>CAZIHJ010000145.1:0-5290 GCA_964538485.1 uncultured Chitinophagales bacterium
AGACATGGTCAATGTCGGAAGAGAAATTTAACTATCGCTCCCTCTCACATGGACCGTATCTTGGCATAATGTTCTAACTGTGAGCGCCATTCCCTTGTTTTTCCTCTCCCCGTCCGCTACATTTGGTTGCGTGAACAACTGACGGAAGCCGGTGCAACTTCTTATGATTCAGAGTATCCGTTCCAAGATCGTCTGGACATTCGCCTTGCTCGTGGTGTTGAACCTTGCTGCTGGGTTTTGGTCGATCTATAATTTTTATGTTATGGGAACAACGGTTGCCACCATCCTCAACGAGAATTACAGGAGTGTGCTCGCCGCGGAAAAGATGGTGCAATCACTTGAGCGGCAGGATAACGCACTGCTTGCGGCGAGTGAGGGAGAAGATGCCTCCGCTGGTGGGGGGTTCAATGAAAACAAGGAGCTGTTTTTCTATTGGTATGAACAGGCCGTTCGGTCGGTTCTTCCGCCATCACAACAGTCGCTTCGCGACTCCATCCAGTTTGCCTACCGGCACTATGCCGTCCTTGCCGATTCCATGGATGCGCGCATTCAGCAAGGTGCGTTTGATGATGCGAAGCACTACTACTATGAAGTGGTCAGGCCGACATCCGACCATTTGCGTGATCTCTGTTTTTCACTCTTTGAGATCAATCAGAATGAAATGTACAAGACACCCGCGCGCACACACGCCATCGCCAACCAATCCGCCTATGGGACGCTTGTTGCCTCAATCATTACGATGGTGTTGAGCATTATTGCCACCGCATGGTTGTCGAAGGTTGTCATTAAACCTGCCGAACAACTGACAGACACGGTGAAACAGATCGGCAAGGGGAAACTCGACCTGAAGATCGATGTCCTCTCAAACGACGAAATTGGCCAGTTGAGCCGTGAGTTTAATAAGATGACCGAGCGGCTGCGACGGTTCGAACAAATGAACATTGAAAAGATCATTGCCGAGAAACGGAAGTCCGATGCCATCGTTGAGAGTATTTCGGACGGACTGGTCGTCACCGACGCAGCGATGAACGTTCTCCATATTAACAGTATCGGGGCCGAGCTGTTTGGCGTGAAGGAAGACGAGGCGATAGGTGTTCCGGCGAGCACGGTCATCCGGGATGAGCGGGTGCTGTCACAGCTCCGCGGACAATCCGGGAACACGCGGACAGAACAATCGCTTGCCATACTCCAGTATGAGCGTGAAGGAAAACCCCGGTATTACCGGTTAAAGTTCTCGCATATCCATGATGCAGCGGGAAAACAATATGGCGTGGTGACCCTGTTGCAAGATGTAACCCAGTTTAAGGAGTTGGATCGGATGAAATCGGATTTCATTGCAACCCTCTCCCATGAATTCCGAACCCCCGTTACATCCATCAATATGAGCATTGATCTGCTCAATCAGGAAATCCTCGGGCCATTGAATGAGCGACAGCAAGAGTTGGTGAACTCCGCAAAGGAAGATTGTTATCGATTGACAAAGCTTGCGCGTGAACTGTTGCAGCTCTCCAAACTGGAGTCGGGGAGAGTGCAGACCCGCAACGAAGAACTGAATATCAAATCGGTTGTGGATTTCTCGCTGCGTCCGCTCTTGCTCCAATTTCAGGAAAAGAATGTCGCCTTGTCAAACGAAGTCCCGGTTGGTCTTCCTGTAATAGTTGCGGACGAACAACAGATATCGTGGGTGATCAGCAATCTGGCAACCAACGCACTAAAGTACACCGACCCGGGCGGTCGGGTACGTATCAGCGCCCGCCAGGATGGGAGCAACCTCTTACTTGAAGTGGAAGACACCGGTCAGGGCATAGCGCGGGAACACCTCGCGAGTATTTTTGATAAGTTCGTCCAGGTGAAGCAATCGACGGATGCCACGCCGGGCAGCGTCGGGCTTGGTCTTGCCATCGCCAAGGAAATCGTCGAGGCCTACGGCGGGAGGATATGGGTGGACAGTCAGGTTGGCAAGGGAAGTACCTTCTCGTTTCTTCTCCCCATCAGTTACGTCCCGGCCCCGCATGTCTGAATTCATCTCACCGAAAGCAACGGTTCTGCTCGTTGATGATGAGCCGAACATCCTGAAAACTGTGACGATCGGCCTGGAGTCTGCAGGGTTTTCCGTAACGGCATTCCATTCTCCGCTGGAGGCGGTCGAGGCGCTGCGCGAACGGAGTTTCGACATGGCGTTCATTGACTTGAAGATGCAACCCATCGATGGAATGCAGGTGTTGCAGGAAGCGCGAAAGCTCTCACCGGAAACCACCGTGGTGTTGATGACCGCTCATGGTACTATTGACTCTGCCGTTGACGCGATCAAGAAGGGTGCGTTCGATTATCTTCAGAAACCGTTCGAGTATTCCGAACTTCGCCATGTTGCCGAGCGGGTGTATGAGCACCATGTGTTGCAAAAGGAAGTACGGATGTTGCGCGAGGAATTGCGCAAACGCAGCGGTCCGGGAGAAATTATCACACGGAACGCTGTCGTTCTCGGTGTGATCGACCTTGCAGCAAAGGTTGCAGCGAGTGCGATCAGCGTTTTGATTGAAGGTGAGAGTGGGACCGGGAAGGAACTCGTTGCTCATCTGATTCACGAGAAGAGTCCGCGGGCGCAAAAACCATTTCTCCAGGTAAACTGCGCGGCGCTTGCGGAGACGTTGCTGGAGGGTGAGCTTTTTGGTCACGTCAAGGGTGCTTTCACGGGGGCGGTGAAAGACCGTCAGGGCCGTTTCGATGCAGCGGATGGCGGGACGATCTTTCTTGACGAAATTGGCGAGATCCCATCCTCAACGCAGGTAAAGCTGTTGCGGTTTTTGCAAAGCAAGGAGTTCGAGCGTGTCGGCGAAAGCGTGACGCACAAGGTTGACGTGCGCGTTATCGCGGCAACCAATCGTAATCTCGAAGACGCGGTGAAGTCCGGAGCTTTTCGCGAAGACCTCTTCTACCGACTCAACGCTGTGCGATTGAAACTTCCCCCGCTGCGTGAACGTGTCGAGGATATTCCGCTGCTGGTTCAGCACTTTCTGAAGAAGTTTGACAGCACAGTGGAATTGTCGGATGAAGCGATGGTTGCTGTGAAGCGCTATCCGTGGAAGGGGAATGTGCGTGAGTTGGAGAACGTAATCGAACGAGCGGTGCTCTTGTCGCACGGTGAAACGGTTCAATTGCATCACCTCCCCGAGGAGTTTCAATCGACCGGTGTCTCCACAACTCTTGCCCTTGAGGAAGTGGAACGCCAGCACATCATCAAAGTTCTCCGCGTAGCAAAGGACCTGGAGGAAGCGGCGTCTCTTCTCGGGATTGACCCGGCAACGTTGTGGCGAAAGCGCAAAAAATTCGGCCTTTAAGGCCGCGTTGTAGACAACGGCGCCATTTTCCTTCTTGCATTTTGCAACACCGGTTAATATATTGAGTGCCAAGAAGTTCGCCCACCCCTTCTTCTTTTTCGTATTTCATATCGTGCAAAGTGCAAGGTACCCCCGCTGGTCTGCTGACGGGATTGGTTTTGGTGGGAACGCATAACTCTTGACACATCAATGTCTGACCTGTTCCCGGCCTGTGTGGCATCGGCTTTGTGTGGTGAATATGTGGTTGTTGCTCCCGGGTGCGGTCGCCCGACATGTACTCTCCTTGCACACGTTGTGTAAAGTCAATTCACAAATACTATCGTTCAGATCTTCGGAGAAACAATGTCAATCAAAACCACAACACTTCAGAGCGGGAAGATTGGTGTCATCGAAGTGAAGGGATCGCTGGTTGGTGGGGAAGAAACCGACGAGCTCCGGAATGCAGTTGCTGATTTTGTCGAGCAGGGAAACAAGAAACTCGTTATCGATCTCGGCAAAGTCACGTACCTGAACAGCACAGCAATAGGCGTGCTCGTCTCGGCACACACCACGTACTCGCGCAACAAGGGCCAGGTAAAGCTCTGCGGCATCAATAACAACATCAATAACATCTTCGTGATCACCAAGTTAATGATGGTGCTGGATGTTGTTGAGACACGTGACGATGCTGTCAAAGCGTTCACCGAGTAGTCGGTCCGGTCATACAGGCCAGCAAGAATTTCAGTCAATCCATACACTCTCCATTAACAAAGGAGTTCATCAATGAAACAATCCGTCTTTCTTGGGGCGGTAATCGTCATTACCCTCGCTGTTGCGCTCATCATTCATTTTGTCATTCTCGGTGATCCCGGAAATTTCAAAGATGGAGAAACGCGCCATGTACCGAACAACCTGATGGGTACGGTGTACACCGGCGGTATCATCGTTCCGATACTTATTACTCTCACATTGATGAACCTCACGCTCGTATTTGAACGAACATTTTCCCTGCGCAAGGCAAACGGTCGCGGTCCGATCACCACGTTCCTGAAAAACGTCCAAAAGGCGTTAATGGAAGGCAAGGTGGATGACGCGATCAAGGCGTGTGATGCGCAACGCGGCTCGGCTGCGAACATCATCCGGACGGGGTTGGAACGCTACAAAGACATCGTGAACGACAAAAAACTTGATGCCGAGAAGAAGATGGCCGAAACCAAACGCGCCATTGAGGAAGCAACAAGTCTTGAAACACCGTTGCTCGAACGTAACCTGATTGCCCTCTCCACCATAGCATCAGTGGCAACAATGTTCGGCTTGCTGGGCACGGTTATCGGAATGATCCGTGCGTTTACCGCTCTTGCCGCCGCCGGGGGCGCGCCCGACGCCATCCAGCTTTCCATTGGTATTTCGGAAGCGTTGATCAATACTGCTCTCGGATTGCTTGCGGCCATCCTGGGTATTATCGCGTACAACTTCTTTGTCACCAAGGTTGATAACTTCACCTATATGATTGACGAAGCCAGTTACAACGTCGTTGAAATTCTCAGCACGAAAACCACCGACTAAGCGAGCTCCCCATGCCGAAATTCAAACCCAAAAGACAAGGTGTGTTGATCGACATGACGCCATTGGTGGACGTTGCATTTCTCCTGCTGACGTTTTTCATGTTGACAACTCAATTCAAGCCGCCGGAAGAAGTGCAAATCGAACTTCCGTCTTCGAACTCGGTTTTCAAATTGCCGGAATCCGACGTTCTGACCATCACATTGAGCAAGGATAGCCGTATCTTTATTGGAGTGGATTCGCAACGATTGCGCCGGCGACTTTTTGGTGCCGAGAACGAGCTGAAGGGAAGTGTTGAGGTCCCCAAGGAGCGTCTCGCTGATATGTTGATCCAGGCACGCACGGCCAACCCGAAGCTTCGTACGGTCATCAAAGGCGACAAAGGCTCGGAATACGGAGTGGCGGAGGAT
>CAZIHJ010000145.1:5300-6428 GCA_964538485.1 uncultured Chitinophagales bacterium
CCCACCGGCAACCTCGACGCGAAGCCGGCCGCCGATGTGATGAACATCCTGCAAAAAACAAAGATCACCCGATTTAACCTCGTAACGAACATGGAACAAAACTAGGCCGAGAGGAGGTTTACCTAATATGTCAGGTGGCGGAGGTGGTGCGCCAGAACCCCGTAAACACGGCAAGGGGAAAAAGCGCAAGAAAAGCAGAAGATTGGGAGTGAGGATTGATATGACTCCTCTTGTGGACGTTGCATTTCTGTTGCTCACATTTTTCATGTTGACGACATCGATGTCGCGACCGCAGACGATGGAAATTAATCTTCCCCCGGAAGAGGTGAAGATCGAAATCGCCGAATCCAATCTCCTTACGATTCGTGTGAACTCCAAGGAGCAGATATTCTGGAGTGTGGGAATCGAAGCTCCTGCGAAGATTGAATTCAGCGCGCTGAGGGAATTTCTGCGCCTGCGGTCGGAACAGAATCCCAAACTGGTCACGTTGGTTAAGGTGGATCGGGAAGCAAAGTATAGCACCATGGTAAACATGATGGACGAGTTGAATCTCGCCAACATCACCCGGTTCAGTCTTGCACCGATGCTTGATTCGGATAAGGAATTGCTTTCAAAGGTTCAGTCATAGTTCAGAATGAAGGAGAAACGCCATGTCAACGGTGACCGTTGCGGGTGCATATCAAGTTGAGAAATACGGGGCAGTCGAGCTTAAGCAGGTCTACCAGAAGTACTGGTCGATTGCACTCGGCATTGCCATCGCAATCCATCTGCTGATTGTTGGTTCGTACTTTCTGGCCGAAGTGCTTGGTTCGGACGAACCTCCGGTGGCAATGGTGCGCATTATGAAGTATAGCGACCTTGGTCCGCCCCCATCAATTGCAAATGCCAATACCCCGCCACCAATTGCTGTGTCGGCGCCTGTTGCGAAACCAACGGTGGGGGCACCTGTGCCGGTCCCCGATGCGGAGGTGAGTCCGGAGCAGACCATCGCAACACAAACGGAAATGAGCCAGGTTGCAGCCCCGATTGGCGAAGGGGCGGGCGATGGCGGGATTGCTATTGAGCAGGATATACAGATCGAGGATGACGGTCCGCCGGCGGATTTTGTTCCCGTTGAGAAGGAGCCCG
>CAZIHJ010000146.1:0-6417 GCA_964538485.1 uncultured Chitinophagales bacterium
TTGCGCTTGTGTCCGTTGAGCAGCAATCGCTGGATGGCGCGGCACAACTCGGATCATTCGGCTATCACCGCCTTATCGCTGAAAGCGGAAAGGCAACGTTCAAGGAATGGATGACGATCATCCAGCATCCGGGAGGAGCGCGACGACAATATGCTATCCGAGAAAACCAATGCGTTGACGATAAGGACAAGGATGTTCTCTGGTACATGAGCGATACGGCGCAGGGGTCCAGCGGTGCACCGGTATTTAATGACAGCTTTCAGGTGGTGGCGTTGCATCACGCCGGTGTCCCGCGACAGAATGCCAACAAGAAGTTCGTCCTCAAGAATGGAAAAACCGTCGGAGACCTGCGGGATGTGGATGACTCCGAGGTTGACTGGATTGCCAACGCGGGTATCCGGGTCAGTCGCATTTGCGCGACCATCGCAGAGATTGCACGGGAAAACAATGGTCATCTGGCTGAATTCAACGCCGCGATGCAGGGTGGCGACGTTATTTCCAACGCATACGAAAGTTACCAACCAAACGGAGCAGACATGAATCCCATTAATCCCACCGTCAAAGGAAACCGGCTTGTCCTCGGCACACTCGTGCTCGAATTGAACCCGGGAATTGGTGCCGCACAACTTTCTCTGCCACAGGGCTCAACAGGCGCGGCAACAACTCAAACAGCCGGCGCTACTGAGGGACTGAAAGAGCCGATCATCGACACGAACTACTCGTCGCGCAAGGGCTTCGATGTCAATTTCCTCGGCATTGCCACTCCCATGCCCAAAGTGAAAACCGGAACTCCGGTCGCAAAGATGAAGTCGGGCGGCAGGGTAATTCCGTATGAACACTTCAGCGTTCTGCTGCACAAGGAGCGCAAGCTCGCCATCATCGCCGCATCAAATGTCGATGGAAGCTCGGCGGCAAAGCAGCCGGAGCCGGGCAAAGACTACACGCGCGACGGACTGAACGGTCATAACCAATCGGAGAAGTGGGTGCTTGATCCGCGCGTGGATGCAAAGTTTCAAATTCCGGATGCGTTTTACAATGATGACAAAGGTGCATTCGATAAGGGGCATATCGTGATGCGGGACGATGTGTGTTTCGGAACCAGTTACGCCCAGGTGCGCAGAGCCAACGGCGATACATTTCACGTCACCAATTGTTCGCCGCAGCGCGGCAACTTCAACCGCATGAACCTCGGCGGCATCTGGGGAAAGCTCGAGTCATACATCGGCGCCCAGGCGGATACGGAAAAATTCTGTGTCTTCGCCGGCCCCGTGCTCTCCTCGCAGGACAAGGTGTTCTCCGGCACCGAGAAGGTGAAACTCCCGACGAGATTCTGGAAAGTGATTTGCGCCGTGAAGAACGGCTCTCTGCAGGTCTTTGCCTTTGTGCTCGAACAGGATGTCCATGATCTGCCATTGGAATTTCAAGTCAACGCCATCTGGAAACCCCACCAGGTGAAACTGAAAGCGCTGGAGACAATCATCGGGCTGGTGAAATTCCAGCAAGTCTATCATGATGCGGATCAGGGCTAGATGGTTCCACGTCAGAAGAGCATTTCTCTTGGGCGGGCGCCTTAGGGACTTGACCTTGAGGTATCCGCCCGCGTTCATAGGTTCACTCCGCCAGTTTACTCCCTGTAATCCTTACCGCTCGCGAGGTCATTCTCACTCTCCGGCCACTGGAATTTGTAGAATCGGTAAACGAATCTGCACCAGTTGCTGGAAATCGACAGTTTGACTCTCGGCACACCGTTTGTAAACCGAGTCGGGTAATCGACATATGCCTGTAAGTGTATGTCAGTCAATAACTTACGGAAACCGATAGGAGATTTGCGATGTTGAAATTTTCCCTTGTCACTTTGATCCTCTTCCTCACGGCAGGAAGCAGCCACCTCCTGGGACAGAATGTGGATGATTTCCGTTCACACCAATCAGGCAACTGGAACAGCACCACAACCTGGGCACGCTGGAACGGATCGAGCTGGGTGAATCCGGCACCGAACGCTCCGTCAAGTGCCGACGGTGCCATTACCATACGCAACGGACACGCCGTTACCCTCATTGGCACTTCCACCGTTGACCAGGTGACCATTGAAGCCGGCGGGCAGGTCACGTTGAACAGGGACGTGACCCAGACAATTGCCAACGGCAGCGGTACCGATCTCTCGGTATTCGGAATCTACAGGTCTGCCGGGACCATGACACGCAACAGCGGCGCGACGATCGCATTCAATTCCGGCGGCAGGTATCAGCACAACTACACCACCACCGCGGGAACAGTTCCCACGGCGACGTGGGATGCAAATTCCACTTGCGAAATAATCGGGTACACATCAAACAGCAACACGCCCGGTGGATTAAACCAGTCCTTCGGACACTTTACATGGAATTGTCCGAACCAGACCAATGTCATTTCCACAAGTACAAACCTCACGACAGTGAACGGCGATTTCACGGTGATGAATACCGGAACCGGTGCGTTCCGCCCGTCGAGTTCAAATAGCGTAACACTCTCCATTGGCGGGAACTTCATCATTTCCGGAGGACAGTACAGAATTGCCAATGGCGCGGGAACAAAGGTGGTCAACGTTGCCGGAAACTTCCAGATGAGCGGCGGTACGCTCCAGATGAGTACTGCCAGCGGTAGCGCGAGTGTTACAATGAATGTTACCGGAGATTTCTCACACACCGCGGGCACAATCACAGAGCTTGGTTCCGGATCACACACGATCGTGTTCAACAGGGCCGGCACGCAGACATACACGTCCGGCGGCACGGTGTCCAACACCGTCAACTTCACAGTGAACAGCGGCTCAACACTGCAAATGGCGTCGGGTTCTACAATACTCTCCGGAGCGGGAGCTTTCACTCTCTCCAGCGGAGCCACGCTCGGCATTACTTCCCCGGTGGGCATTACAACATCGGGAGCGACGGGGAATATTCAAGTGACAGGAACACGGACGTATAATGCGGGAGCCAACTACACGTACAACGGCAGCGCCGGGCAGGTTCCGGGAAACGGACTGCCTGCAACGGTAAATAATTTCACCATGAACAACGCCGCAGGTCTTTCCTTGTCAGGCAACCTTGCAGTCAGTGGGGCGCTTGTATTGACGAGTGGCAACATAAGCACCGGCGCCAACGTGCTAACATTGGGAACGAGCACTTCCATTCTCGGATCTCTTTCCCGCACTTCGGGAACAGTTGTCGGAAACTTCCGTCGGTGGTTTGCAGCATCTCCTGTCAGCAATGTAATTCTGCCTATAGGAACATCGTCCAACTATCGCCCGGCACGGGTAAGCTTCACGGGCGCTCCATCTGCAGGTGGAACGCTTACTGCGTCTTTCGTTGCATCGGATCCGGGAGAGAATGGTTTGCCGCTCGTTGATGGGATCGACAATATCGTGAATTGCAGTGTGGATGGATACTGGGTATTGACCGCCGGCAACGGCCTGACTGGCGGAACGTACTCCCTGGGATTGACCGGTGACGGGTTTGCCAGTGTTGCGGATTATCTGACGCTGAGAATTCTTAAACGCAGCAACTCAGCCAGCCCGTGGACGCTGGATGGAACACATGCTGATGGTACGGGATCCAACGCAACCCCGACAGCCAATCGTACCGGCATGTCGGGTTTCTCTGAATTCGGGTTCGGTGGGACATCGGATAATCCCCTCCCAATCCAACTCACGAGCTTTACCGGTTCGGTCGTCGCTGGCAACTACGTACGTCTTGACTGGGCAACGGCAAGTGAAACCAACAACTACGGATTCAATATTCAGAAATCGCCGGGACAGCCGGATAATTTTACAACGATCCCCAACAGCTTCGTCCCCGGACACGGGACAACGAATGTCCCGCAGCAATACACATTCTCAGAATACGGCGTTACATCGGGAAGTTGGTACTATCGATTGGAACAAATCGATCTGGATGGAACAACACATTACACCGATGCAATCCTCGTGGATGTTCTGACGTCTGTCGAAGACCAACAGTCACCACTTGTCTTTGCGCTCAAGCAGAACTATCCCAACCCGTTCAATCCGAGCACCAGTATTCGCTTCAATCTGGCAAGTACAACATTTGCCTCGTTGAAGGTCTTCAACGTCATTGGTCAGGAAGTTGCAACGTTGCTGAACAATGAAATGGCGCCGGGCGCGCATGAAGTCACATTTGATGCATCGTCGTTGCCAACGGGTATCTATGTGTATCGTCTCCAGGCCGGAACGTTCTCGGAGAGCAGAAAGCTCATGCTGGTGAAGTGATGTACTAGCCCCGGAACAAAGCAATGCACGCGGGTGATGGCTTCGCATGGCCATCACCCTTTCTTTTTTTCATCAAAAGTACTGCCCGGTTCTTCCTACCCGCTTGGAAATGAGCGGAAACGGCTCTTCATGAAGTTTTTTTAACGGACCGTTAATAGGAAATAAGGGAAGTCGTTGTATATTATCTGTGTAACGCGGCAGATTGTGTGAGTGGAACATAGCCGCTTCTTGTGAGCCCATCCTCCCCCCCGGATGGGCTCATTTTTTTGCCCCATCAACTCCCCACCCCGGCAAACGCGTAGTAGATCAGGGTGAGACACTCGCTCCCCACTCTGGGCCCCTTGTCATCAAATTGTTTGTTGATTCATGCAAAATTGCTCATTGTCCTGTGTGGCATGATAGTTGGCTTGTTGTAATCACAAGTCAATCACATCCACCATTTCAAAGGAGAAGTCATCATGAAATCATCCACACGTTCCATGTTCGCCGTTGCGCTGCTCGTCAGCATATTCGTTGTTGGTTGTGCGGACAATTCTGCATCACCTGTTGATGCATCACAAACCGGACAACCTGCACTTAATCAGGCCGTTGTCATAGTTGCTAATGTGGCCTCAACACGCCTCGAAGGGCGCCTTGTGGCAACATCTGCCAGCCCGAAGGCATCCGGAACAGCAAAATGGGAACTGCGCGGCTCACGTGTAAAGTTTAGCACCGAAGTTGAGGATGTAAACACTTCCGGCAAGCACGATGTGCGTGTGAACGGTACAACGATCGATTATGTGAATGTCATCAACGGGTTCGGCGATCTCAATTTGGACAGCACACTCGGGCACAATGTCCCGTCGTTTAAGTCTGGTGACCGTGTGGAAGTGTTCAATCCCTCCGGGAAAGTGATTCTGTCCGGAACACTCCGCGCAAAATAGTCGCTGCTCTCCATCACCTGCAGTTCTGAACAAGCCATCCCGTGTCGACAGGATGGCTTGTTGGCTGTTTGTCGTCCACCTTTCCTTTTCCGGCCAATTTCCCTACATTACATCCAATGCTATATGCCTGTCCGGTTCTTCGCGCAGACGGGCCGATGACTTCGCTGTTCACCTCATATTTCCGGTTGCCATGATTCTCACCGACACAATGATCCTCCGCGAGATGGAACAAGGAACAATCGTTATTACTCCATTCGACCGGAAGTATCTCGGCTCCAACTCGTACGATGTGCATCTCGGAAAATACCTCGCCGTCTATAAAAGTGACATCCTCGACGCCAAAGTTCATAATGAAGTGGATCACTTTGAAATCGCTGATGATGGATTGATCCTGCTCCCCCACCGTCTGTATCTCGGGGTCACACAGGAATACACCGAAACACACGCGCACGTTCCATTTCTCGAAGGGAAGTCGAGCATCGGGCGACTGGGAATCGACATTCATGCAACGGCGGGAAAAGGTGATATCGGGTTTTGCAACACATGGACATTGGAAATCTCAGTGAAGCAACCCGTACGCGTGTATCACGGCATGCCCATAGGCCAATTGATCTATTTCGAAGTGGCGGGAGAGGTCGGCACGTCGTACAAGGCAAAGCCGTCGGCAAAGTACAACACACGAACTGACAAGCCCGTGGAGTCCATGATGTGGAAGAATTTTAAGAGAGAGTGAGAGGGAACGAAGATCAAACCCGTGCTGTTCAATCCACGGGAGTTTGGTTGCCGTGGAGGTAAATGGCACGAACGATGCAATAAACAATGAGGAGACGTAATGAAAGAACAATATCGACAACAGATTATCGACTTGCTGACAACCGGTTACTGGATGGAATTGGAAACCGTGACGAACTATCTCGCCAACTCGGTTGACCTTGATGGCGTACGCGCAGAGGAAATCAAGAAATCGCTGGCGGCTGATATTACCGAAGAACTGATGCACGCTCAGACGCTGGCCAAGCGCATCAAGGAACTGGGCGGACGTGTCCCCGGCTCCGCGGGATTCAAATCCATGCAGAAATCCCTGCAGCCACCCGCGGATTCCACGGATGTCGTTGCTGTGATCAGAGGTGTCATTGAAGCGGAGGATGGAGCCATCGCACATTACGGCAAGCTGATCGAACTCTGCGGCGAAGCCCATGATTACGTGACACAGGATCTGTGCATTACCAC
>CAZIHJ010000147.1:0-6411 GCA_964538485.1 uncultured Chitinophagales bacterium
TCGCCCATGGTGGAGAATCGCTTCTCGCGGTCCTTTTCCATCATCCGCATCACGACGGGATCAATCTGGCGTGGGATTTTCTTGTCCATTGCGCTCGGGGCAGGTGGATTCTCGTTCATGATCAGGTACATCAACCCTGCCTCGTGTTCCGCTTTGAATGGAACTTCGCCCGTCAACATTTCATAGAACACCACGCCGAGAGCCCAGACATCCGCCCGTTGGTCGGCTGGTATACCTTGTGCCTGTTCGGGCGACATGTAAGCGAGGGTACCCATCGAAGTTCCGGTTCTGGTCATTCCCGAACTTCCCTTGAGTTTCGCAATGCCAAAGTCCATGATCTTCAAATTGCCATCGTTTGTCAGCATGATATTCTCGGGCTTGATATCCCGATGAATAATGCTCTTCTCATGAGCAGCTTTGAGCCCGGATGCTACTTGTTTTGTCCAGGCGATTGATTGGTCGAGAGGAATACCGGTGGACTTCAAGCTCGCAATGTGGGACTTTAAGGTCTTTCCCTCAATAAGCTCCATGGCAAAGAAAAGGCCGCTGCTGCTCTCATCGATCTCGAAAATGCCGAGGATGTTCGGGTGGTTCAGTGCTGCGGTAGCTTTTGCCTCCTGTAGAAACCGCGCCTTGCTCTCGGCAGAAGCCGATAGATGAGATGAAAGGAACTTGATTGCCACAGTCCTGTCGAGCTTTGTGTCATGGGCCTTATACACAACGCCCATTCCGCCTTCACCGAGCTTTTCGAGAATTTTATAGTGAGATACTGTTGACCCTATCATAGCTGCCTTTCGCGTTTCCTGGTTGTACTTCCTGTATTCATTATTCGGTTGTTCCAAAATAGTGATCAAGCCAGTCAAGGGTTTCCTTGACCAATTGCGTTCGCGGGACCGAGTGCCCTCCTTCGTATGCGATGATCTTCTTGTCGTCTTTGTTTGTTCCAATGAGCTCGAAGAATGGACGTTGTGAAGTCTCGTAGGGAAAGAAGAAATCATATTTTCCGTTGAGCATCAAGACCGGAGATGTTATTCTTGGGAGAAAATGAATCGGCTCGGCCTCCGGTAATGAGCGTTGGAAGAGGAGTCCGGCTACCAGAAGCACATTCACTTTGAGACGCTTCTCAACGGCCGGGATAATTCCACCCATGGCGCCACCCCAACTGACACCATAGTACGCAATCTTGTCCTTATCAATTTCTGTCCTTGTCTCCAGATAATCAATAGAGCGACTGCAGTCTTTCGCCCACATGATCACGTGATCCTTCCAGAAATTTGTCTCCGCAGGGTAATCAGAATGTAAATCATCCCCCCGTTCATAAGTGCTTTTGTAGATCGGGTACATGACTGCCCGTCCGCTTTTTAGCAGATAATCCACGCGACCAATTTCCAGGCGGTCACTTGACCGGGTGTGGATTGCCCCGGAGCCGGGAAAATAGACTACGGTCTGATACGGTGGTTTTCCTTTCTTTGGGAGAAACAAGTACGCAACCATTCGTTCTTTGCCATAGGCGGCATCAAACGTGATTCGTTCTTTTATCCAATCTGTTTCCTCTTTGACGGATTCGACTTTGGCATTCAAGGGAGACTTGTCGTAAGAATACTGATTGGCGTACACTGCGAATGTTTCGTCGGACACTTTTGGTTCGCGCAGAAAATCCCGGAAGGGAAGAACAATGGGTTGTTCGAGATTTGTCCTCGATGCGCCAGTGGTGCCATACTTGATGCACCGGAAACCGTTCGTCTCCGTGCGGTCAAGAGGAGACTGGGCGTACGCGTCGTTGAATGCGTACGCGGGATCATTCCAACCTCCCCCGAGAATGAAGCGGCTCCCACGATTGGTTTCGTTGAAGCACCACTCGCGCGCATTGCCACCCAGGTCAGAGATGCCGAAACGGTTCAAGCCCTGTGAATTCCCAACAGGTTTAGGGCCGTCACTTCGGAGATTACTCATTGGAACAATCACCGGACTTGCCCAAGTGAAAGCGACCCGATCCCAGTGATAGATTGTCGGAAGCGACTTGCCGACAAACTCTGCATAGGCCGCGGCTTCATACCAGCTTACACCGCTGACAGGATATTCATCCTTGCCGGCAGGGTAGTCGCCGACTTCCCATGTTGAAGGACCCGGCTGTCCGGTCTTGTCGGTGAACAACTTGATCGCCTCTTCCCAACTTAGTTCACGGCGGTCCTTCACGACCGGATATTTCCAATACTTCTGCTTTTTGTATCCACCATCATCGATGAACTTCTTGTATGCCTTGTTTGTCACCTCATGGCGGTCCATCAGAAAGCTGCCAACATCCACGGGTTCGAAATTCTCCAGCCCCGGCATGTGCAACGCAGCCGGAGCCGCTGCAATATGGTACCAACTTGCATAGGCAGGGATAGCTTCCATGTCTTCAGGGACATCTCCAGCCTTTGCCAGTTCATACAACAACGAATCGCTGAAATTCGCTGAGTTCCAAATAAGGTCGGCAGTCGGCCGATGTCCTTCTTTTTCGAGCTTCACCCGAGAGAATCCAAGAGGGAATCGAATGCTGTCTATCGGAGTCTGACCTATGTAACGCCATTCCGCATCTGGTTGAGAATATGGCTTTGCATACACCTTTGCTGATGTCGGAACAGAGTAGAGCCGCACTGTACGTGAGTACCGCGGCCGAAGCCGAACGAAGAGCGGATCATCGGGAATATATTCTTCGGCTTTTGAGGCAAGGTCAAACGCAGTCCAAGCGCTTAGTCCTTCTGATCCCGTCCCATCTTGAACAACCCGTTCGATTTCAGGCAATGCAACTTCACGAGCCCACCGGACGTTGGCGTTGTGTTTGAACCACCACACAAGCAAACCCGATATTGCCAACAGGACGATCACGGAAGGAATCAAGAAAGCAGGCCGCTTGATTTTCTCCCGAAGGGAAGTGGGAGATAGAACAGGGGAGGAGCCCGTCTTAATTGCCTTCAGATCGGCAAGGATTTCATCAGCTGACTGGTAGCGTTGTGTAAGATCTGCCGTGAGCGCCCGGTGGACAATCTTCGAGAGCGAATCGGGTGTATCGGGACGCAGCGATACCACGGGCTTCGGTGTTTCATTCAGAATCGAATAGATGATCGCGTGCTCATAATCTGTTGCGTATGGCATTTGTCCGGAAAGCATTTCGTACATCACAATACCGAAGGACCAGAGATCGCTGCGATGGTCCACATCTTCACCACGCGCCTGTTCCGGTGACATGTATGCCACCGTGCCAACGGTACTGCCCGCTTTCGTTACTTGTGAACCACCACGCACCTTTGCCAAACCAAAATCCATGATCTTGACGTTGCCATCGCCGGTGAGCATGATATTGCTGCTCTTGATATCACGATGGACAATGCCTTTGCGGTGAGCGGCCTGTAATCCTTCGGCAATCTGACGTGCGAACTCGATCACCTCATCAATTGAAAGGAGGGAAGTCCGGGTACGGTCCTTGAGTTCCTGTCCTTCGATGTACTCCATCACAAAGAACGCTTCGTCATCGTCCTGCTCGATGGAATACACCGTGGCAATATGAGGATGATTCAACGCAGCGGCCGCCCTGGCCTCAATGGTAAATCTCTCTCGATCGACTGCACTGGATGCAACATGGCGCGGCAGGAACTTGATTGCAACGTCACGGTCCAGGTTCAAGTCGTGGGCTTTGTAGACCACGCCCATTCCTCCTTCGCCGA
The DNA here is from genome assembly GCA_964538485.1 of uncultured Chitinophagales bacterium. Taxonomy (GTDB): domain Bacteria; phylum Bacteroidota; class Ignavibacteria; order UBA10030; family UBA6906; genus JBJXHC01. The sequence goes on from CAZIHJ010000147.1 coordinate 3,708, forward strand.
GTTTTTCGAGAATCTTGTAGTGAGAGATTGTTTGTCCGATCATTGTGGCAAGCCAACCTTTTTTGTGAGCGCAGCAAAACGAGGATCGCCGCGTAATGATTTCCAGGCGGGTTCCAGGTTGAGATACACAGCATCCCCCGAGCGTGCGTTATAGACCTTTTCCAGCCATTCAAATGCCTTGTCCTTGTTATTCAGTCCGGTATAGACAAGGGCAATAAGCGTCGGGGATACGAATTCCCCTTTTGACGTCTCAAGCAACTCATTCAATATTCTCTCAGCATCCTGGCGTTTCCCCAATCGACCGGATACGTTGCCGAGCCACGCCCGGTATTCGATTCCGTTCTCAGATGCCGCAATCGCTTCGTGGGCGCATCTCAGCGCTTCAGTTTCTCTGCCCAGTTCAGTGAGAATCTCAGATTTGATCGAAAAGGCACGGGGGAACTTCGGGTTGAGTTCAAGTGCCCGGTCTGCATCGGCAAGGGCTTTCTGATGGTCTCCCATCGAAAGTTCGATCAACGACGAAGAAACGTACAGTATTGGAGCAAGGGGGTCGATCTCAATTGCCCTCTGAATCTCAATCAATGCTTCCTCTTTTCTGCCCATCGTTGCCAGAAATTCGGCATACCAGTGATGTGCAGTGGCGTAATTCGGATTGAGTTCGATTGAGCGCTTAAATTCTCTTTCCGCGAGATCAAACTTCCAATCATAGTCGACTGCAATTGATGCCAGATTTGTGTGCGGCTCCGCCAACGAATTGTCAAGTTCAATTGCCCTATTTGCAGCGACCCTTGATTTTGCAAATGCTTCAGAGGGAGGAAGTATGTAGTAGGACGCCATCAAGTTATAACAATCGGCAAGACCCGTGTATGCAAGGGCGTAACCGGGATCTTTGTCTATGGCACTCTGGAATGATTCCGCAGCTTTCCGGAATCCGTCCGCGGTACGCTTATTCCAATAGAATCGTCCTTTAAGATAGAGTTGATACGCTTCTGTGTTTTCTGTCGCATTCTTTGTGATCTGATTCTCTTGTTCACCCGTAAGGGTAACGCTCAATTGGTTTGATAATTCACGAGATATCTCGTTCTGAAGGGTAATAATGCCCGAGGCCTTTCGTTCATATTGTTCGCCCCACATATGGCTATTATCGGAAGTATTCACCAGTTCAACACTCACAATCAATGCATCCGCATTTTGTGTGATCCTTCCCAACAGTACGGCCCCGACGTTGAGCTCTTTGCCAACCACTTGCGGGTCGATTTCTTTCCCCTTGTAGCGGAAGACGGAATTACGTGACATCATTTTCACACCGGGAAGCTTGGAGAGACTGTTGATCAACGATTCCGTGAAACCATCACTGAGGTATTCCGCTGACTGGTCAAATCCGGCGTTGGTAAATGGAAGTACAGCCATTGAGGTTATTTTCTGTTCTGCCTTGTTGAAGAAGAGAAACCAGGCAGTTCCACTGAGAAGCACAATAGCCACTGCCGTAGTCCATACCTTTGCGTTCAGTTTCTTTGGCGATGCAACCGGAATGCTCGTCGTCTGAGTAGTTCTTGATTGGTCTTTCTGTTCAGGCCTGACAACGCGGGCGGAGGTCTTCTGCATTCTTCTGAGTTCGCTTACCATGTCATCGACATGCTGGTAGCGATCTGCCGGATCTTTCTCAATCGCTCTTCGAATGATCCGATCAGTTTCCGGAGATATGTCTGGAACAAATTTCTGAATCGATTCCGGCTCTTCGTTGAGTATGGAGTACATTATCGCTGCATCATGTTCGCCACGGAACGGCATCTTGCCCGTCAGCATTTCGAAGAGAACAACGCCAAACGAGAAGATATCCGAACGTCCATCGACTTCTCCGCCTTGAATTTGCTCCGGTGCCATGTATGCCAATGTGCCCACTGTCGAAGAGGCCTTGGTGAGCTTGAGCGAGCCCTTCAGCTTTGCGAGACCAAAATCCATCACTTTGATCTGATTGCGCGTGTTCACCATGATGTTCTCGCATTTGATGTCGCGATGAACAATTCCTTTTGAGTGTGCCTCGTGCAATGCCTCGCCGATCTGGATGGCATACGCAATTGCGTCATCCTGCTTTGCCACAGGCGATTTACTGCGAAGCGTAGCACCATCAACATACTCCATCACAATGAACTGTTGCCCGTTGGCTTCCTGAATGTCGATGACGGAGCAGGCGTTGGGATGGTTCAGCGCTGCGGCTGCCTTGGCTTCCTGCAACAACCGTGACTGTTCCGCTTCACTTGAAGTGAGGTGATGTGGAAGGAACTTCAGGGCAACGATGCGGTCAAGTTTGGTGTCCTTGGCTTTATACACGACGCCCATTCCGCCTTCGCCGAGTTTCTCGAGGATTTTATACTGTGCAATTGTCTGGCCGATCATTCTTCCAAATCCATTTTGTTAAGAAGAGCGATGAATCTTGGATCATTGCGTAATGAATCCCAACTCGGGTCAACTTTGATCATGAATAGCCAGCTTGCGCGTTCCTGATAGGCCTTCTCCAACCACTCAAAAGTTTTTTCGGTTTGGCCAAGGCCAAGAGTTACGAGGGAAAAGTTGTACGTTGAAACGAAACGTCTCCTCGAAAGGTTGGCCAGTGTGTCGAGAATGTTCGTGGCATCCTCGATCCGTCCGGCTAACGCGTATGCCCGCCCCAATGAAGCAAGCATCTGCGGATTCTCATACGATT
>CAZIHJ010000148.1:0-6287 GCA_964538485.1 uncultured Chitinophagales bacterium
GGAGAAATAAGGATCAAAAATGGTCAAGCGTTACGATTAAGACAATTCTCGAAAACCCTACGTACTACGGCGCACGGGTTTACAACAGAAACTCCATGAGCAAGATCGTCGCGGGCCAGCATCGCCGCACATTGAGACCGGGTGTTCAATACCCGCACTGGAAAAACCCAAAATCAGATTGGATTCTGATTGAGGGTGCGCATGAGCCAATCGTCTCAAGAGAACTTTGGGAGGCTGCGAATTCAGCCGGGTCCATACTTGGTGGGAGAACGATCAACGGAACAGGGCTGACGAGCCAATTTCTACTCACAGGTTTGGTGCGCTGTTCACGGTGCACTTTTGCGTTTCAGGGGTGGTCAGGGAGGGCGAAGGGAAGGCAGTACCTCAGGTACATTGATGGAGGGTGGAAGGCCAAGAGGGTGTGCTCAAATTTATCGCTTCGCAAGGAAAAGCTTGAGACTTTTGCGATGGAGTCGATCAGAGAAACACTGTCAGACCCGTATTTATTCGACAGACTTGAAGAGACAATTCGTCGTTTGCTGAACACCGAACCCGATCAGGATGCTCAGAACGGGAGAATTCTGAAGAAAGAACTCAGTTCCAGGAGGGAGATGATTCGGAATCTTGTTGAGGAAATAGCGTTGGGAAACCGAACAGAATTGATTCGCAAGCGCCTGGCCGAGTTGGAATCAGATGAATCACGCATTCAGTTTCAGCTTCAGAAACTTGGGAATGCCACAAGAAGCGAATATTCAGTGAAGGGAATGTTGAGTGACGTATCAAAGTTTGTATTGAACTTCGATCGGGAATTTGAGCGGGCAGAAATCGATGAGAAGAAGGTAATGGTCAGGCGGTGCATCAGGGAGATCATCATCGACCGCGACAAAGGAATCGCCAGGTACTACGTACGCAGGATACCGGCAGTCTCACACGCACTCGAAGACCTGCTGAAAAAAGAAAGGGTGCTCACAAAAATTGTGAGCACCCAGAGTAGCGGGGACAGGACTTGAACCTGCAACCTTCGGGTTATGAGCCCGACGAGCTACCAATTGCTCCACCCCGCGATCATGTATTGTATTTGCAACAGGGCCAACACCAATTGTCGAGTGACGCTTCATTTGCGTCACGAAATCCGCCGTCTTTCTGGCGGACTCCACCCCGCTTACCTCGTCCGTCTTATGGACGGGCGATCATGTATGAATAAATATACGAAAGAACGGGCCGGAAGTCAAATGACAATAACTTACGGACAAAACTGGTCGACGAGGGGAGTCGTCGTCCCACAATTCTGAAATCGGGAAGTAGGTAACTTCACACAGCTGTCATTCCTCCGATTCACCAAGGACTCGTCATTCCCACGTCCTCCAAATAGGATGCGCTTCCGTAGCAAAGATCACTTTATCGAATGCGAGGACGTCTTTGGGCGCGAACAGGAGATACAAATACTTGAGTGTCTCGGCAAAGAAGAAACTTTCCATTCCGTCGGCTTTCTCTTTGGTTGTCACGTCCTCAAGATATGCATACCCGGCTTCTGTTCGGCAATACTGTACCAATCCTCTATAGAATGTTTCCCCCATCTGACGGTATTTCTCGTCAGCCGTAAAGTGATAGAGGTAGTACGCCGATTCGATGATCTCTGGCCGCAAATAGTATTGCTTTCGTGTTACAGTCATCGTTGAGTAGTCAAGTTGCTCTGGCTCAATGCCATGGAGGTTCCACATTTTATAACACGACTCCTGCAACTTTTGTGCACGTTCGATATCCCCCGCAAGACATAATACAGGAGGAAAGAACGCTTCGAGCGAGCCAAAGACCGTGGCCTTACGCTCACCGGTCTCCATATCTACCCTTCCATACCATAGCCCGCCAAACGAAGTGTCGGCGATATAGGTATTCACGGCTTTCAGTGCATCGTCAGCCATGGCTTTGCATTCCTTGTCCCCGAAGAGGAGCCACGCCTTCACGAGGTATTCATAGTAGGAATCAATTGCGCCACCGATGTGGCTGGTGGTGTTCACCCACTCTCCTGTATTCACGTTGATGACAGTGCCGACCAGCCCGATCCTCGAACGGCGTTTGTACACTTCGACCAATGCCCTCTTCGCCTTATCATAATACACCGGATCCCCTGTGAGCTTGCTCAGTGTTCCAAATTCAAGAAGTGCAGTTCCAATTTCCGCCGGATTGTTTAGTGAATCGCGCACCGCTCCGGTTTGCAGATGTACATACCGGTAGGGCATTCCGGTCGGAGTGTTGTAAATGGGAAGGAGACGCCTGCCCAAATCCTCCGCGAGGGCGAGAAAGCGCTTGTCGCCATCCATCTGGTATGCGGAAATCAGTCCGCCAAGAAGACGGATGGTGATCTCGAAAGCCTGGACCTCGATGCTCTTATTGAATGAAAGGCTGTCGAGTATGAGCCGCTTGGTTTCGGCCGCTTCCTCCGTCAGTCCCATGAGCAACATGGTATCGAACGCATCCACTGGTGTCATATAGAGCGAGGTTCCATACCAATCATGCGGCTGTTTACTGAGAGGCTGCAACGCGTCATGGCCCCACGCATACTGTTTGTAAGCATTCCAAGCGTGGAGAAATTCGACCTTGATTGCGTCGGCGTCCACGGGTTGCGAGCGGGTAGAGATCGCGATACCAACGATTGCTACTGAGAGGGCGATGAGGCGTCGAACTGAACGGAACATGATATGGTCCTGAGTTGTATGGAGGATAAATACTTGGCTCAACCAAAGATAGTGCTTTTCCAGTTGAGAGCAAGCCCCGAATTGTGCTATGGGTGCTGTTGACTTTGCAGCCGGTCTTCAGTAAGATTGTTCGGTTCCATTCAGTCATCCTCCCACACTTCTTGCACGAGAGAACACAATGAAGCTACCCGCTCGCTCTACCACACTATTGCTAAGCATCCTGCTACTATTGCAATCTTGCGCCGAAAAAAGAGAATCCGCCTACACGAAGACCATCGGTGTAACACTGCTAACCAGTGCACACATCTTCTATAAAGATCTTGAAGACGGTCTCAAGGAACAAGCCGGCCGTCAGAAGTACGAATTGATCGTGACTGCGGCGGATTTTGACCTCGGGAAACAGACAGCGCAGATCGAAGACTTTATCGCCCGGAAGGTGAATGCAATTGTGGTATGTCCGGTGGATTCGCGGGGGATTGGTGCGGCAATACGGAAGGCAAACGCGGCAGGCATTCCGGTATTCACGGCGGATATTGCTGCACAGGAGGGCGAGGTGGTGACCCATATTGCATCCGATAATGTTGCAGGTGGACGACTTGCCGGAGAATATATGGCGAAACTTCTTGGAGGAAAAGGGAACGTGGGCATCATCAACCAGCCCGCAATCACATCCGTATTGGATCGTGTGCAGGGGTTCAAGGAGGCGCTTGCCGGGTTTCCGGATATCGCGGTTGTGGCTGACGTCAACGGTCAGGGGGTGCGCGACAAAGCAATGCAAGTTGCCTCGGATGTGTTGCAAGCCCATCCTGATCTTAATGGTATTTTTGGTATTAATGATGACTCGGCGCTCGGTGCATTGGATGCCGCTCAACAGTTCAACCGGATGAATGTCGTCATTATCGGATATGATGCAACGCCGCCAGCAGTGGATGCCATAACGAAAGGAACTCCTTTGAAGGCGGATGTTATTCAGTATCCAAGAAAAATTGGTATCACAACGATGGTAAAGATCAAAGAACATTTTGCGGGAACGCCGCTTCCGAAGGTTGTACCGGTGGAAGTCGGTTTGGTGGACCGCGATGCTCTCTTGAAGCACTGAGCTTTCCTGAAAATCGTATGGCTCCTCTTCTCCACATGCAACATATCACCAAGCGGTATCCGGGTGTTATCGCTCTTGACGACGTGAATCTTGAAGTTCATGCAGGCGAAGTGCTTTGCCTTGTTGGGGAGAACGGTGCAGGGAAGTCCACACTCATGCGTATTCTCTCCGGCGCTCATCCAATGGACTCCGGGCGGGTGATGATTGATGGGAATGAGGTTCATCTCGATTCGCCAGCTGCGGCACAACGGCTTGGCGTCGGGATGATCTATCAAGATTTGAAACTGATTCCCGAACTTACTATTGCCGAGAATATCACCCTTGGCCACGAGCCGCATAATGGCCTCTTTCTTGACAAAAGGGAGATGACTCGGATTGCCTCTTCGGCTCTGCACCGGCTTGGGGAGCGGACTGATGTTGGTCTGCCAGTCCTTCTTCTGAGGATAGCGCAACAACAGCTTGTATCGATCGCCCGCGCAATCTCGCGCAACGTTCGTATTCTCGTTCTGGATGAGCCGACAGCTTCCCTTACGAGGCATGAGATCCGGAACCTGTTCGACGTCATCAAAAAGCTCGCGTCAGATGGCGTTGGTGTTATTTACATTTCACACAGGTTGGAGGAGATTTTCGAGATTGCCGATCGCATTGCCGTTCTGCGTGACGGCAAATTGGTGCATATCTCCGAAGCATCGGCCCTCGACCGCCCGGCCCTGATCACAATGATGGTGGGACGGACATTGGAAAACGAATATCCCGCCTTCGATCACATACCCGGTGCGGAAATCCTCACACTCAGCGGAATTGCGACGGACAGGGTTCAGAATGTACACTTGACGCTGCGGCGTGGAGAGGTGCTTGGACTTGCCGGGCTTGTCGGGGCGGGGAGAACGGAGCTTGCCAATGTGATTTTTGGTGCAGATGAGCGCACTGCAGGCACTATGATGCTGGACGGCATCCAATTCACACCGCAATCGCCCCGCGATGCAATTGACGCAGGCATCGGCCTCCTTACGGAGGACCGGAATCGCTTCGGATTGATCATGGAGATGAATGTGCGGGAGAACATAACATTGTCCCATCTTGGCTCGCTCATGTCGGGACCATTTGTGAAGAAACCCGAAGAACGTATACTGACCGAGAAGTACGTTCAACAGCTGCACATCAAAACACGATCCATTGAACACAAGGTAAGCACACTCAGCGGAGGAAACAGACAAAAAGTCGTGCTTGCCCGCTGGTTGTTGACGAAAGCAAAAGTGCTGATCTTCGACGAACCGACGAACGGTATTGATGTTGGCGTTCGGTTTGAAATCTATCGTATCATCCATCAACTCGCGGCGGACGGCCTCGGAATTATCGTCATCTCATCGGACATGCTGGAGCTCCTTGGTATTTGCGACCGGATTGTGGTGATGAGTGAGGGACGGGTGGCGGGAGAGTTGGGGAGGAATGAAGCAACGCAGGAGAGAATTATGGAACTGGCAGCACAATGAGAATACACTCTTTCAAGTCTCAACTCGGCGTAGGAATAGCGCTCCTGGCCGAGATCATCCTCTTCTCATTTCTCTCACCCTACTTTCTCACAACAGAAAATCTCCTGAACGTTTCACTTCAGGTTTCCATCACGGCAATCATTGCCGTCGGGATGACGTTCGTGATTCTTACGTCGGGGATTGATCTATCAGTTGGGTCCCTGGTTGCATTTGTCGGTGTCATCGCCACAATGATGCTGAAAGGGACCGTGAATCTTCCGGCTGCAATACTTGCCGGACTTGCCGTTGGTGCTTTCTCCGGTGCGATTGCCGGAGTGTTTGTCACACGATTCCGCATCACGCCATTCATCGTTACGCTTGCGCTGATGACCGTCTGGCGCGGACTCGCATTCATTTTCACCGATGCCCGTCCAGTGTGGGACCTCCCTGAATCATTCAGCGCGCTCGGTGGAGGACGATTCTTCGGCGTTCCCGTCCCGACTATTCTCATGATTGTTGTGTTTGTCGGTGCTCATGTTGTGCTCACACAAACAAGATTTGGAAGGCACGTGTATGCCGTCGGCGGGAACATTGACGCCGCGCGACTTGCAGGAATTCGTACAAACCGTGTTCTGATTTCTGTATATGTGCTGTGCGGTACGCTGACGGCGCTCAGCGGGATCCTGCTTGCCTCACGCCTCAACTCAGGTCAGCCCAATGCGGGATTGATGTATGAACTGGATGTGATTGCCGCGGTGGTTGTCGGTGGGACCAGTTTGCAGGGGGGACGTGGCACAATTATCGGCACGTTCGTTGGCTCGATGCTTATCGGGGTATTGCGTAACGGTTTGAACCTGATGGATGTGGGTTCATACGTGCAACAGGTGATTGTCGGTGTTGTGATATTGTTGGCGGTTTTGTTGGATCAGACAAGGAGGCAGTAGTCAAGACTACATCGAGGATACTCATGCGACTAATATTACTTTCTATTCCGTTGTTCTTTGCCGCGGCAACAGCAGT
>CAZIHJ010000149.1:0-6272 GCA_964538485.1 uncultured Chitinophagales bacterium
GGCAAATCAAAGGCAGACCGCACATTGTTACTGTTCGGGGCGAAGTTGCAGCGCGTGACGGGAAATTTGTCGGCACAGTCGGCCGCGGCAAGTTGCTCAAGCGGGATGCACATGCTGAAGCATGGAAGTAGGAGAAATGCGAAAAGCGGAGTTCGAAATGTGAACTGCGGGAATACGGAATGAGATACAGGAGTGATGGAGAGTTAGGGCGAGATAAACGCGGAACTCGAAATTCGGAAAGCGGACTGGAAGGATCGGTTGGAGACAAGCAGTCGGGGTCGCAAGTACAGCGGAGGCCGCTGCACTGTTTGCTGGAAGGTCCATCAATTCAGCGACTCCAACAGGCATAAGGGAGACATCGGAGTTGACCCGATAATTCAGGTGGCCTGGCGAAACACTACGTCCAATTGTTCCCTTCACAAACTACCCAGGGAGGTCTTGTGAACCACATTCTCAGATACCTTTTCGTGCTGGTTAACGCAGGGTTTGGTTGCCTGACCCAGGCATTCGCCAAACGACTATTCGCGGTAATTCTCGGCCTCGCCGTCTCTGCCTCCTCAATGCTTTCCCAATCGTCGCCGCAATTGGATTGGGAGCGACACCACCCAAGCGCTGCAGTTAATGAGCAGGCGAACGCGATGACGGTTGACGCCTCTGGTAATGTTTACGTGGCTGGTGAGATAAGCACTTTTGCCGGTGGTATACTCCTCATCAAGTACAACTCCACGGGTCGGCGCCTGTGGAATACAAGCTATATACCGCCGGGCAGCAGCGGCGCGAAGGCTGTCGGTGTAGCGTTGGATGGTTCAGGCAACGTGTACGTTGGAGGAGATGCATTTTGGTCGAGCACCAATCGGCGGGACTTCGTTATCGCCAAGTACAATTCATCAGGGACATTGCTCTGGGTTTCGAATTACAATGGCCCGGAAGGAGATGATGACTATGTCCATGCTCTTGCCGTCGATGCTGCGGGTAATTCGTACCTGACCGGTGTTCTCCAAGACAGTGCAGGTAGTCCAGGTGGTCCGCATATTGGTACTGTCAAATACAACACGGGAGGCATTCGCCAGTGGGCAGTCAGACATGGAAGCACAACCTCAAACACGAGATTTGAGGGGAATGACATAGCAGTAGACGCTGTTGGTGCAGTCTTCGTCACCGGGTCAGGTCAACCAGCGCCCGGATTAACTTTCTTTTGTATTACGCTCCGTTATAACTCTTCGGGGGCTCTCATTTGGAGTGCTATCTATGATTCGACGGGTGGCGATTTCGGCCGCGCCATAGCTATTGATGCGTCAGGCAATGCTTTTGTTACTGGCGAGAAATTCCTCGATTGTGTCACGCTCAAGTACAATCCCGCTGGAACCCTCCTGTGGCAAAGATCCACTGGACTCGGTACTGGAGAAACGGGAAAGGATGTCGTCGTTGACGCAGCCAATAATGTGTATGTGGCTTGTGGTGACGATGGTGGAGGGAGTGCACAGGACTACATTGCCATTAAGTACAATTCTTCGGGAGTTACACAATGGTTCCAGACGTACACGGGACTGGGGTTCAGAGATGACCCCAAGTACATAAGGGTCGATGGTTCCGGAAACGTGTACATCTCGGGAGACAGTTGGCGATCAACAAATCCCGGGGCGCGTGACTTCACAACCGTCAAGTACAATGCATCCGGTGTCCAGCAATGGATAGCAAGAAACAATGTTCCCGAAAGCGGTTCAGCGACTGCTTCGGGTTTGGGAATCGACGGCGCCAGTTATATCTACGTCGCCGGTACAGTGGCTTGCGGGGACGTGACACTTATGAAGTACCACCCATCTTCAAACAACCCTCTCTGGACCAGCTTCTCCAATCACGACGGGTTCTCCAGCGCCACTGGTTCAACTACCGACCGTTTCAAGAATACGTACGTGATCGGTATATTGTGGAATGGGACCACGGGCAATGACTTTGTTACTGTCAAGTATGACTCAAATGGAACTACGCTCTGGCAGGCAACATACGATGGCCCTGCGGGGCTAACGGACAATGCCGCTGCCATCGCAATCGATACCCTGGGAAATGTCTATGTTACCGGCGCGAGTGAAGGAAATGGGACGGGATACGACTATGCAACTATCAAATACAACTCCGCGGGAGTTCAGCAATGGGTGTCACGCTACAATGGTCCGGCCTTTGGTCACGACAGAGCAACGGCAATCGCGCTGGACGGCCAACTGAATGTTGCAGTGACCGGATACAGTCCCGTCGCTGCCGGGACGCTGGATTACGCCACGGTGAAGTACGATGCGGGTGGCCAGCTCTTGTGGATTGCGCGATACAACGGCTCCTCGAACGGTAATGACTCCCCTACGTCTATCGCTATCGATCAGGCCGGGAATGTGTACGTTACAGGAACGAGCGACAGCACCGGAGTACTTTACGACTACGCAACTATAAAGTACAACCCGGCAGGTGTTTCGCAATGGATCGCCCGATACAACGGCCCGGCCAACGATGGCGAAGTTGCAAATGCAATTACCGTAGACCAGACAAGTAATGTCTACGTTACAGGCTGGAGTGTAGGAGTCGGAACGGGAAATGATTTCGCTACGATAAAATACAATGCCGCCGGCAACGTTCAATGGGTGGCGCGCTACGACGATCCGGCGAGTTCCTTCGACGAGGCGAATAGGGTTGCAGTAGATGCGACCGGCAATGTCTATGTGGCAGGATACAGCTCCGGCTCGGGGACGGGTGATGACTTCACAATAATCAGGTACGACCCGAGCGGGGTTCAGCAGTGGGCACGAACATATGATGGTCCCGCAAACAGTACAGACAGAGCCACCCATTTGACCCTTGATACCCAGGGCAACGCGTACATCACGGGCTACAGTGATGGAGGAATTTCGAACTATGACATCGCGCTTGCCAAGTACCAACCGAACGGAACGAGGGAATGGGTTGCCCGATACGACTTCGGAATGTGTGGGGTCGGGTACCTCACCATCGATTCGCCGAGCGGCATTCACATCCACGGGGATGGAGACATATTCGTGACTGGCAAGAGCGCCAGTAGCTGGAGCATCATGAACATACTCCGCTACGAACAGGAGCCAAGTGTATCAGTCCCTGAAGAGGGTAACGGAGTAACTGCAGGCTTCCAGCTTCTCCAGAACCACCCCAACCCGTTCAACCCTGTCACGACGATCGCCTATGAACTCCAATCCTACGTACGCGTTACAATCAAGGTGCATGATCTCCTCGGAAGGGAAGTAGCCACGCTGGTGAATGAAGAGAAACCTGCCGGCCGTCACAGTGTTCAATGGGACGCAAGTCGAATTGCGAGCGGAGTCTACCACTACCGGATGCAGGCCGGCGGGTATGTTGAGTCGAGGAACATGTTGCTTCTCAAGTAAAACTACCGGAACAAACTTTTTCTTCCGGTTCCAGAGGAGGTGTTATGTGGCACCATGGTCGATACGTTCTGTTGCTCTTGTTCCTTCTCACCGTCGTCGTCACGCAGGCGCAAGAGGTGACAATTCGCCGTCTCTTCAATGTTACTCTCAACACCTCCGCTCCGGCGCAGCTCGGGATTGATCGGGGCAGACTGATCTGGCGGGAAACCAACTCCATCAGCGGAAATATCGACCTCAGGTACTACTCCGGAGCCGGGATTTTCCTGCTCGACTCAAACCTGGCAGGTCTCACTGCTGCAATCAGTGGTGATGACATTGTCTGGAACACTTCCGGCGAAGTGGTCAAGGTGTTTGATACGCGTAACTGGGTCACGAGTGCGTTGGGACAATCGTACAATCCCGACTTCGCCCAGCCGGTGGCGGTTCACAACGGATACGTAGCGTACGCGAGACGCAGGGTTGGAACAGGTACACAGATCGTTCTTCGCGGCATCACTGCGACGACGGACACTCTATTGAGCGCCGGCGTGTGGAACACATCCCCCAGCCTTCACCATGGACAAGTGGCGTGGGTGGCGGCGGACTCCGAAGCCTCGACCACATCTTCCAACATTCTCTTTTTCGACGGTACGACAACACGCAACGTCTCCAACACGACCAACATTCGAAACCACGCACCGGTGCTCCGTGACGGCCAGGTTGTTTGGCTCCAAACGGGGAATGGTTTTCCACGCGTGAAGTTGTTCACGGGCGATACACTTCTTACACTTTCCCAATCCCCTGATGCCGCATCGGTTGTTGCGGGCTATGATGCCAGCAATGCGATCGCCGCCGCTGCGATAACCGATACGGTGACGAAAAGGAGCACGATTACAATCTACAATTCTGAAACAGGCGGAACGACAACGCTCTCCGATTCCAATGGCGTAACAAGTCTCCATATCAGCAGCGGTATCGTGGCATGGCAATCCGGCACTGGTCCGGCCAAACGCCTGCATATATATTCCACCACCGGCGCATCTCTGGAGGATGTTGCTGCCGCCGAAAACCCCGTGATTGACCATGATATTATCGCGTGGACGCTTGGCGACGCTGTTTCGTTGAGCCGGCTTGTCACATACACTCAACTGACAACAGACGGCTTGAACGGATGGCAACAAACCAAATTCAAAACGATCGACAGCTCCCGAGTCGTGCTGGGAAACTTCGCCAACGCGGTGAGCATGCGACTGTTTGCATGGGAGAACGGCATTACGACAAGGCTGGCAGATTCATCCGTTACCAATGATCTTGTCATGGCGAACGATGGGTACATTATCTGGCGGAGGAATTTTGATTCTCTCTTCTATTACGACGGTCTCAACCCGCCTGTGAAATTTCTGGACACGGTTCAGGCGGAGAACCCGTACGTTGCCGGAGGATCTATCGGATTCTTTGGCTCGCGGACAACTGTGCCGGAGAATATCAAACACATCTGGCTTTACAGGATCCAACCACCAGCCCTTACACGCCTGGCCTCCGACAGTGGCTTCCCGGGAAACGTCATCTGTCACGGCAACACTGCTTGCTGGCTTAACGGAAACACCGAGCGGTTGATGTTCTACAACGGAACAACCATAACCGCTCTGAGTGATTCGCTCACGTCATATGATTATAGCTACCGTAATGGAAAAATCGTCTGGTCGGAAAGGTTGAACGGGGTATATCAAATAAGAATGTACGATGTTGCCGGGCAGACGACTACGCAGGTCACGGCCGGCCCGGTACACAAGGTGTACCCTCTTACAGACGGACAGCACGTGGTGTGGTATGAGCATCCCGGGTATCCAACTCAACCGGCAGACATCATCATGTGGTGGCATGATATAGCGACCGGACGTTCCTGGCCCGTTGCACATTCCGGTTACTCGGGTTTGTTTTGGAATTGGATGACAAACGGAAAAATCGCATGGGCATCAGACGGAAATGTTTTTGTGTATGATGGCGACGTCCTCACGAAACTCACCAATGATGATTTTAGCGTCAACTCTGGAGTCTATCTTGATCGCGAAATGCTGGTCTGGCGGCGCACGCCGCCGCCGCCGGCAGTAAACAACGGACAAATCTTCACCGGAAAACTTCATCCTCGTGCAGCGTTTGATGCGTTCAATATTGATGGAAGCTTACCACTCACCGTCTCGTTCACCAACCGTTCATGGGAGGGGGTTCGCACTTATTCCTGGGACTTTGGTGATGGAGCCACCAGTTCCGACCTGAATCCTGTTCATACCTATATTGCACCGGGCAACTACGCTGTTACCCTGACGGTCAGTGGACCGACGGGCACAGTGATGGAAAGGAAATACCGGCTCGTGAGAGTAAAATCGAGTACAGAAGTTGAAGAAGACGCTGGGCAGGTTCCTCTCCGAGCCATGTTGATGCAGAACTACCCCAACCCGTTCAATCCGATGACGACATTGACATATCAATTGTCAGGGCATGCGCACGTTACAGTAAAAGTGTATGATCTGCTCGGAAGGGAGGTCACAACATTGGTTAACGAAGACAAGCCACCCGGGCTGTACAATGTTCAATTGGATGCAACACGGCTTGCGAGCGGTGTTTACTTTTGCCGGATGCAAACACGGGGGTATATTGAAACCAGAAAACTCATCGTATTGAGGTAAACGATGCCAACAAAAGACAAGCGCATCGACGCCTACATCGCAAAGTCGCAGCCGTTCGCGCGGCCAATCCTGAAACACCTCCGCAAGCTGGTGCATCAGGCATGTCCTGAAACAGAGGAAACCATCAAGTGGAGCTTTGCGTCGTTCGACTACAAGGGACCGTTTTGCAGTATGGCGGCATTCAAGCAGCATGCGGTATTCG
>CAZIHJ010000150.1:0-6202 GCA_964538485.1 uncultured Chitinophagales bacterium
CTTGTCGGCCTGTACGGGTACTCTTTTTTTAGCAGCAATCCTGCGCTGGATCGATTGAAGTTCCGATCGCTGGTATTTCTTATCATCATTCACCTGCTCTACATCGGGTTGCGGACCGTTGCCTTCGATCATCCACCGATTACCACGGTGTTTGAAATAATGACAATGCTCGCTGCCTGTATCTCCATAGGATATGCATACATTGAGTTACGCACCAATACCAGCAATACCGGCTTTTTCATTCTTCTTTTAGCTCTGATATTCCAGGTGGTTTCGTCTCTGTTTATCAAGGACCTCATAGAGATTGCTCCCATACTCAGAAGCAGGTTGCTGGGGTTCCATGTTTCTGCGGCTCTACTCGGCTATGCAGCAATCTCGCTCTCAGCCGTATACGCTCTCCTTTTCTTGTTGCTCTACCACGAAATTAAAACAACCCGTTTTGGTGTTATCTACAAGCGCCTTCCCAATCTCGAGACGTTGGAAAAGATGAGCCACAAGTCCGAAGTCTTCGGGTTCCTTATGCTCACGGTTGCCATTGTTGTGGGATTGGTCTGGTTGCCCCGTGCTTTTGAGGATTTTTCCTATCTGGATCCCAAACTTATCGGCACGTTGTTCATCTGGTTCATGTACGCCGTCGGCATAGTTGCGAAACGCCGTTTGGGTTGGCAGGGACGCAAGATGATGATAGTTTCAATTGTCGGGTTTGGCTTTGTATTTCTTTCGATGACTGTGATCAATGTGTACCTGAGCGGGTTTCATGGGTTCTATTGAGGGTGATGAATGAATCTTCTTTCCATAGGAATCAGTCACCACACCGCATCCCTTGAGGTGCGGGAGAAAATGTGGATGTCTGTGGATGAAACGAGGGAGGCTCTGGCGGAACTGAACCGGCGGTTTTTTTCGGAAAGCTTTCTTCTCTCCACATGCAACCGGACGGAACTCTACGGCATTACACCAGAAGTGCATGTGGATGATGCAGTGTTGCGGAAGTTTCTCATTGAGTACAAGAACGCGAGTGCGTTCGTCCGACCGGAACACTTCAGCGGTACGTATTCAGGGGGAGCTGTGAGTCATCTCTTTAAGGTGGCATCCGGCATCGATTCAATGGTGATTGGAGATGTGCAAATCCTGAACCAGGTGAAAGAGGCATTCCATTTGTCGCAAGAGATGAACGCCCTCGGCACCGTGATGAACCGCCTCATGCAGTCGACCCTGCACGTGGGAAAACGTGTCCGAGCTGAGACCACAATTTCCGAAGGTGCGGTATCCGTCAGTTACGCCGCAGTTGAACTTGCGAGCAAGATTTTTGAGGACCTGTCACGAAAATCCGCGTTGATGATCGGCGCAGGCGAGACAGGAGAACTTACCGTAAAACACCTGGTCGGGAAAGGGATAGGTGAAGTCCGGATTGCCAACCGGACACGGGCAAAAGCGGAAGCGCTGGTAGCGACACTCGGGGGTTCTGTGGTAGACTATGAGAATCTGACGGAAGCTCTCGCTACAGCCGACATCGTCATTACTTCTGTAACAAGCCCCTCGTATATTGTTCAGCCAACGGAAGTGCAAAAGGTAATGAAGAGGCGTTCCAATAATCCACTCTTCATTATCGACATAGGTGTTCCGCGGAATGTCGACCCGGCCTCGAGAAAAATTGACAACGTCTTTCTTTACGATATGGATTCTCTAAGTGCGATCGTTGATGCAAACCTCGATCGACGCAAGGAGGAGATCCCGAAGGTCACAACGATCATCCGCCAGGAGATGGTGGATTTTTTCCACTGGCACAATTCTCTCCAGGTCGGTCCGACAATCCACGATTTGCGTGATGCTTTGGAGGGCATTCGAAAAGAAGAGGTTGAGAAGAACATTAACCGCTTTGCGCCGCAGGACAGGGAACTTGTGGACATCATCACCAAGCGGATTGTGAACAAAATATTACATCAGCCCGTGACCACTCTGAAGACAGGCGCCGAGAACGGCGCCCGCGGTACTGAAACACAACACCGTATCCGGGCTTTACGCGATTTGTTTGGCATTGCATCGGAAAAGAAGGATGATCATGTCGGGTAATCAGATTCGTATCGGCACTCGCGGTAGTGAGCTGGCACTCTGGCAAGCTCATTGGGTGGAACGCGAGATTCTGAAATCCGATCCTGACGCCAAATTGACGATCAATGTTATCAAGACACAGGGCGACAGGATCCTGGACGTTCCGTTAGCACAAATTGGCGAGAAGGCACTGTTTACACGGGAGATCGAGAACGCTCTTCTCACAAAGGAGATAGACCTGGCTGTTCATAGTCTCAAGGATCTTCCCACCGAGCTTCCTGCAGGGCTGACACTAGGGGCAATTCCGATACGGGAAGATATGCGCGATGTGTTTCTTCCTCATCCCTCCAATCCGGAAAAGACGCTTCTCAAACAACCACATGGTGCTCGAATTGCAACAGGAAGCCTCCGCAGAAAAAGCCAACTGCTTGCCCTACGACCGGACTTTGTCGTTGTTGATATACGCGGCAACCTTAATACACGGATCAAAAAACTGGACGAATCTGACTGGTCGGGGATGATCCTTGCCCATGCCGGTATCGCACGGCTAGGATGGTTGGAGAGGATTGGCGAGATCATCGATCCCATGACGATTCTTCCGGCTGTGGGTCAAGGGGCATTGGGAATTGAGATACGTGATGACGATAAGATAATGCAGAAGTTGCTTATGCCATTGCATCACGATGAGACCGCGATAGCCACACGAGCAGAGAGGGCGCTGCTGCGGACGCTTGAGGGTGGGTGCCAGATCCCCATTGGCACGTATGGGCGGGTGGAGACATCAGGCAAGGAAAAAATCCTGATGCTTGATGCAATTGTTGGATCAATCGACGGCAAGACAGTAGTACGCGGCTCTTCTTCGGGGAGCGTCGATGCACCAGAGGATATTGGTCGCACACTGGCACAGAGGCTTCTTGCGGAAGGAGCGTCGGCGATTCTTCAGAACATTCGATTTGGAACATCTCCTCAGTCCCGGGTGGAAATATGAGTCTGCGCGGCAAAACAGTTCTTCTTACCCGTGATCGTTCGGACGACATTGAAGCAGAGATTGTGCGACGCGGCGGCCGCGCTATTTCAGCTCCCATGATCAAGATATCTGCACCCGACTCGTGGGATGCGTGTGACGCTGCACTTGGGAAAATCGCAAGCTACAATGCTCTGGTGTTTACGAGTGTGAATGGCGTCCTGGGTTTCTTCGGACGGTGCCGATCCGTTGGAGTTGATCTGGGTACACTTGGTCACCTGGACGCATACGCTGTTGGTGAGAAAACCAAGGAGGCTCTGGAGCAGCATGGCATGCGCACAATAGGTACGCCGGAGGATTTCTCCAGTACATCTTTGGCAGAGTATCTTGGCGGAATCGGGATTCACGGAAAATACCTGTTACACCCGTGCGGAGATCTTGCGGGAAATGAACTCGCACGACGTCTCGTTGCAGCGGGAGCCATCGTTGATACGGTTATTGTCTACAAGACCGATGCGCCCGATCCGGAGAAGGTGCAGGTTGCCTTTGAACTGTTAACAGTGGGGTGCATCGACGTAGTGACTTTTGCCAGTCCTTCAGCAGTGAGAAATTATGCACGTACATTCGGTACGCAAAAGCCGCGGGCAACAGTTGCTGTTATAGGTCCCACCACTGCCCAAGCTGTACATGAATGTGGCTGGGATGTGGGGATAACAGCGCACAAATCCACCATGAGCGATATGGTTGACGCAATAGAAACCTTCTTGACTGAGAAAGAACGATGAACGATTTGTTCCTGCGAGCCTGCAAGAGACAGAAAACTGAACGCACCCCGGTGTGGATGATGCGACAGGCCGGCCGGTATTTACCGGAGTACCGCGCCATTCGCGCAAAATCGGATTTCAAATCCATGTGCAGGACCCCGGAGCTGGCGACCGAAATTACACTTCAGCCGGTGGATTTGATCGGTGTTGATGCGGCGATCATTTTCAGTGACATACTCGTGATTCCCGAAGCAATGGGTCTTCCCTTTGAAATGGTGGAATCGAAAGGCCCTTCGTTCAACAAGACCATCCGTACGAGGGATGATGTTGAATCACTTAAGGTTGCTGATCCGGAGAAGGATCTTAAGTTTGTCACAGATGCTCTCTCCATGACAAAGCGACACCTCGGCGGTCGGGTGCCACTCATCGGGTTCTCCGGGTCACCGTGGACTCTTGCGGCATATATGATCGAGGGATCCGGCAGCAAGGATTTCGGACAGGCGAAGAGAATGATGCTCGATGAACCCGAAACAATGCATCTCTTGTTGACAAAGATTGCGCACTCGGTCCGTTTATACCTTGAAGCACAACTTGCCGCAGGTGCGGATGCCGTGCAGATATTTGACACCTGGGGTGGGATCCTCGCTCCCGACCACTACAGGAGATTTTCCCTTGAATTCATTTTTGATATTGTTTCAAAACTCAATCGGAATGGTGCGCCGGTTATCGTCTTCTCCAAAGGGGCCAATCATGCGCTCAAAGAGATTTCTGAGATCGGTGCCGATGTTGTTGGTGTCGATTGGACGGTTGACCTCTCAGATGTCCGCTCACAGATTGGCGACAGAGTGAGCATCCAGGGCAATCTCGACCCTGCCATACTCTACGCCTCGCCGGAGAAAATCCGTTCTGAGGTTCGATCGATACTCGGCAAATATGGGAAGGGGAACGGTCACGTATTCAACCTCGGGCATGGTATTCTTCCCGACATTCCTGTAGAGCATGCACGGGCACTCGTTCGGGCGGTGAAAGATGAAAGTCCGGTGTTCCATTTATGAGTCTATTCTTCACGTGAATACACCACTCGCTGATCGAGCCCGCCTTTTCTTTGAATCACTTCAGGGTACCATATGTTCTGCCGTGGAGAACGTTGATGGGACCGGCTTGTTTTTGACCGATCGCTGGGATCGGAAAGAAGGTGGCGGTGGCCTCACACGCGTACTGGAGAATGGTGCCGTATTCGAAAAGGCAGGAGTGAATACTTCCACTGTCTTTGGAATGTTGCCCGAGGCATTGGCCTTGAAGATGAATGTGCCCAGGAGCAGTTTTCTTGCAACCGGCATCTCGTTGGTGATTCATCCCCTCAGCCCGATGGTTCCCACCGTCCATGCAAATTTCAGATACTTCGAGAGGGAGGATGGCGACGCGTGGTTTGGCGGGGGGGCGGATCTCACGCCGTATTATCATAACGAAGAGGACATTATACATTTCCATCGGACATGGAAACAGGCGTGTGACTCGCATGATGTCGCATACTACCCGCGTTTCAAACAATGGTGTGATGACTATTTTGTTATTACACATCGGAAGGAAACGCGCGGCGTTGGGGGAATATTTTTTGACTATCTCCGGGATGACCGGGAAAGGGTGTTTCAGTTTATGCAAACCCTCGGCACGGCATTTCTTCCCGCCTATCAACCGATTGTACAACGACGCATGAACGATCCCTGGGGTGACCGTGAACGCTCGTGGCAACTTCACCGGCGTGGCCGGTATGCCGAGTTCAATCTGGTCTACGATCGTGGTACGGTGTTCGGCCTGGAGACAAATGGCAGAATCGAGTCAATTCTCATGTCACTTCCACCAGTCGCACAGTGGAGGTATGATGTGCAGCCCGAACCGGGCTCACGAGAGCAAGCATTAGTCGATATTCTCAAACACCCGCGCAATTGGATGGTGTAAGATGAACCCAACTTCTCCATTGTCGTCCGGACGCAGTGACCGCATACAACGAGACATCGGGTAATGGGAAACACGAATTCACAAAAACCGCTCGGTGTGGTCCTATTGCAGTTGGGCGGACCCGATTCACTTGACAGTGTTGAGCCCTTTCTCAACAACCTGTTCTGTGATCCCGATATTATTGATCTACCCCTTGCGTTTCTTTTCAGGAGGCCGCTTGCGCGTTTCATCTCGTCTCGTCGGGCTCCGAAGGTGCAGGAATTCTACAAGCGCATCGGTCGCAAGTCACCTATTCTGAAACTCACACGACGTCAGGCTATTGCACTTGAGCGGGAATTGGGCCGGCATATTCCAGTGAAGGTGTACATTGCGATGCGGTACTGGCATCCGATGACGGAAAGTGTCGTCGAGCAGATACGCCGAGATGGAATTGAGAAGGTTGTTCTTCTCCCATTGTATCCACACT
>CAZIHJ010000151.1:0-4821 GCA_964538485.1 uncultured Chitinophagales bacterium
AAGGAGAGTATCCGGATAACGCGCTCATCCAACTCACGGGCGCAGACCCCGGTCGCGCAGAGACGACAGAAGAAATGCTGGAGAAGATCAGGATTGTTCCCAATCCGTACATGGTACAGCACGAAGCGCAAAGAGGCACTCCGCAACTCTACTTCAATTATCTCCCTGACGAATGCACGATCAGAATCTACACACTTGCGCTTGACCACGTGAAGACAATCTATCATAAGGGCGGATCGAGAGAAGAGTGGGACTTGCTGACCGAGGGAGGACAACTTGTTGCCAGCCAGCTTCTCATCGCGCATATTGAAGCGCCGAACGGCGCGAGTACCACAAAGAAGTTTACTGTGGTTGTAGGAAGGTGAAAAAACAATTAGCAATTAACAGTCAGCAACAAGCAATGAAGGTTTCGTCCTGAAAAAGGTGAAGCACGATCAGTTTGTAAACAACAATCAACAAGCAATGAATGAGTGAGGGTCAATTAGCAATCAGCAAGTATCAATGAGCAATTAGAAGGCTGGAGAGTGGAATGCGAATTGGGGAAAGCGGAGAGCGGAGAGATGGAATGCGAAATACGGATTGCGAAATGCGAGCTGTGGAAAGCGGAGAGATGGAGTGGAGTGCGATCAACAACTGGCGACAATCAACAAGCAATGAATGAATGTCAATTAGGAATAAGCAATTGAGGGTAGGTGTTCGGTCCTGATATGGAATTCTCACAGTCGAGGTTAATATGAAACATGTACTTGTTGTTATGATGCTTGCGTGTACGCTTGCGAACGCACAGTCAACGCATAACGCGGGAGCGGCAGGAGGCCAGTTCCTCAAGATTGGCGTGGGGGCGCGGGCGATGGGCATGGGTGGCGCGTACGGCTCCGCAGGTGGCGATGTAACATCGCTTGCCTGGAACCCCGCCGGCATCGGTCTGATTGGTGCGTTGCAGGTTTCCGCCCAGCACACTGTCTGGGTGGCCGACATCAACCATAATTTCATCGGGGTTGTCCTCCCGCTCACCGACCATGTCAACATCGGTCTGCACACCGTCTATCTTACGTCGGGTGAGATCGAAATCACCACCATTGACGAGCCGGAAGGAACGGGACGTTTTTATGACGCAGCCGATATTGCCGTCGGCCTCACCTCATCCGTGCGGCTGACGGAACAACTCACATTCGCCGCAACCGTGAAGTATATCGAAGAGCGCCTCGCCGACGTGAAGAGCAACACCGTTGCGCTCGACGCCGGAGCGTGGTACGATACCGGTCTGCGGAGTCTGCACCTCGGTTTTACGGTTTCCCACCTTGGCTTCGAGAGTGGCTTTGCCGGACGTTCGCTCGAAGTCCGTTATGAACCACCGAACCAGGCCCAACCCCCGGTCCGCTCGGAATTGCAAACACTGGATAACGCCCTGCCGTACACCTTCCGCGCCAGCGGCTCGTTCGATGTCTTCACCATGTTTGATGAACCGATGGAAGACCATGGTCTGGTTGCAGCGTTGGACTTCATTCAACACTCCGATGTGCCCGAGCGTCTTGCAATCGGCGCGGAGTACACCTGGCAGAATACGTTCAGCATACGGTCCGGGTATCTGTTCAATGCAGACGAACTGGGCTGGAGCGGTGGCGCCGGTGTACGCGTAGAAACCGGCGACGTGTTCTTCAACGTCGATTACGCGGCAAGTTCATTGGGAAGATTTGGTTTCGGTCACCGCATAGGAGTCTCCATTGCGTCCCGCTAATGTGTTCATCGCCGTGCTGTCGGTTGCTCTGTTGACCGTCAGCGTAAGAATATCCTTTGCCGGAACCACAGGCATCCTTGAAGGCCATGTGCGCGACAAGAATACCGCAGAGCCATTGGTCGGCGCAACAATCCATCTCGTCGGTACACCGCTTGGCGCGGTGACGAATGCGGATGGCTTCTACGCCGTCAATGCGGTTCCGTCCGGACTTTACAATGTTGAGATCAACTACATCGGATATCAAAAGACCACGGTAACCGGTCTGCGGATTGTCCCTGATCTGAAAACCAAACTGGATATTGATCTCCTCGCTGTGGCTGTGGAAATGCAGCCGGTGGAAGTGGTGGCCGTCCGGCCTCCGATTCAAAAAGACGTTACGGGAACGGTGTACAATACTTCCCGCGATGCATTCGACCTTCTTCCCGTCACAACTGTCTCTGAAGCCATTGCGCTTCAGCCGGGGGTGACACTCGAAAACAATATCCGCGGCGGCAAGACAACAGAGGTGGTCTATCTGGTTGACGGACTCCCCATCCAGAACCTCATTGAGGGTGGCGCTGGAACGGAACTACCCCAAAGCTCCATTGCGGAGGTTGCTGTGCAGACCGGAGGATTCGAGCCGGAGTACGGCAATGCACTTTCGGGCGTCATCAATGTAATCACAAAGCGCGCAACCGAGAGACATGACGTTCTTCTCCGTGTCGAGAAGGACGACCTGTTCGGCGGCGCTGAAGTTGACCACCGCAACGAGGTGGACGTCTCTGCCAGCGGCCCGATCACTTCAACGCTGTCGTATGTCGGCAGCGCCGGGCTTCTTCATACGGATACACGATGGTGGCAGGACCAGGAACGGTTCTTTGATTCTCCGATTGCACGAACATACTCAGGACTTGCAAAGCTCGATTATCAACCTTCATCCGATGTGCGTGTCGGTGTTCAGGGGTTGTATTCGTATCGCAAGTGGCGCGACTATGAATTTGCCTGGCGGTTCAACCTCGACGGGCTTCCGGCGCGCAAGGAGGACGGGTATCGCATCGCGGGAACGTTCTCGCACTCTCCCTCAACAACCCTTTTCTATAACGCCAGCGTCAGCCGCTACAAGGTGAATACCCATATCAATGACGGGAGCCGCGGTGACGTTGATACGACGCTCTATCGCTGGGACTTCTATCTACAGTACATTACCGACGGGAATCGATCATGGTGGGCCCGCAGAGAACAGGTACACAATCTTGTCAAGGCGGACATGACATGGCGACTCGATGAGCACCATCTGGTGAAGTTGGGGGGCGAAATGAATTTCCAGGAGATTTTCTCCGACGTTGTCCGGTATGAGCCCGTACTGAATATCTTCGGCAAGCCGTTCGTCAACAAGCCGCTGCTGAACTACAGCACCGACTACCGCTACCTGCCACGCACGGGAAGCGCATACCTTCAGGACAAGATCGAGTTGAGCAAGGACGGCATGCTCTTGAACATCGGCTTCCGGTATGACTTTCTGGACCCGCGGGCGGAACGCCCACTGGCAGAGCGTGTGCCCGACCAGAACGGCCAGTACGTCACGCAGATTACGGGAACGGCCCCCGCGAGCATCAAGCACATGTTCAGTCCGCGGTTTGGTTTTGCCGCGCCGTTTGCGGTACACGGTTACCTGTTCATCAACTATGGTGTGTATCATCAGACGCCGCTGTTCGATTATCTTTATTCCGGTCTCAACAACGTCAGTCTGAGCCGAGGCGTCGGCGTGCTGGTGGGAAATCCCGACCTGCGCCCCGAGCGGACACGCGCATGGGAAATGAGCATCAAGTACGCGCTGCCGCAGGGGGTGATTCTTTCGGGAACATACTTCAACAAGGAAACAACGAACATGATCGACGTGAAAACGTTCGTGCCGACGAATGCGCGTGTCGCCGGCGGGTACGGGTTTGCCGAGTTCGTCAATACACCGTTTGCCAAGGCGAGCGGCATCGAATTGATCGTCAGCAGGGAGGAAGACAAACTCCTGACCGGCTCGATTTCCTATACGTTCATGACTGCGGAAGGAGTCAGCGAGAATGCGCGTGGTGGACTCGAATACTACCAGTGGGGATTCCCCGTTCCGGCAACGCCGTTTCCGTTGAGCTGGGATCAACGCCACACGGTCAAGCTCATCGCATCCCTCCGGCTGCCGTGGGATATCGTCTTCTCGTCGGTCTGGACATATCACTCAGGCCGGCCCTACACCTACTTTCCGTCGCGGGACGGCTTCACACCGGAAGACCCCGAACAGGAGTTCGAGCCCAACAACGCCCGACTCAAAGACTATAATACATTGAACCTGAAGGTCTCCAAGAGCATTGACTTTGATGATGACATTCCGGTGCGCTCACTCTCGCTGTATGTGGACGGACGGAATATCTTCGACGACAAGAACGTCCGCTGGTCCGATTCGAGCGGACGGGTGGGAGGCGAACTTGGTGACATCACCGCCATGCATCCGGGGCGACGTATCCGGGTGGGAATGCGAGTGGACTTATGAAATGGACAAACACCATCGTGCTGCTCTGCGCTCTTGCTGCGATCTCCTGTGAAGAGCCATTCCCGCAATATGAAGCGCCGAAGGATGTACTGCGCGGCGAGTTTGTCTTCGAGGCACCGGACACGGTCAACGTTGTCTATGACCCGCTGCTCGCCGCATACAACTTCAACGATGTGATGATCATAAAAGTCCTTGTCACCAACATTCACGATGACCTGTTGGAAGGACGGGCACAGGTGGCGGGACTCGTCACCATTCAATCGTTTGCCTCCATACCGCGGTCGCTGCTCGTGCCGCTCACCAACGGCACATTGCGACAGCCGCCCCTCTTCCAGGGAAACCTCGCCCTGCCCCCGGGCCAGGCGGCGGAGTTCTCGGTGCTCTGGCTTCCGCTCGCCACGGACAACAAGCTGGTGTTCCAGGATCTCCCGTACGTTGCTGACGGCAATGTGCGGTTGTACGGACCCATCGACATGATTGCGAGTGTACAGGTGCAGTTGTTCGAGTTGATCCAGCCGATGCGGTTCGGGAATCAACAGATGCGGGTGGTGTTCAGGGTGACAGG
>CAZIHJ010000151.1:4921-6156 GCA_964538485.1 uncultured Chitinophagales bacterium
AACGATCATTCAGATGGAATAACCAGACCTTTAGTTTATTGGCCTCGTGGATCGTTCCATCTTAGGACTGCAAACGAACCACGAGGCCTGGCTTTCCTCGCCAAGAAGGGGTCACGATATCTTGTCTCCCACGCGGATTTCATACAAGTGTTTCCTCCCCCACCCCCGCTGGTTTTCGAACATACAGTTCCCGGACGGGTTGGCGATCTGAACGCGGGCTATGACAGCACATTTGGCGGTTTTGGCTGGCGGTATGTGGATGATTCCGATTATATAGTGTATTCCAGTCTCGACTACGACAGCACAGGGGTTGATATATCGGGGAACAACTACTACGACTGGCCACTACGATGGGTGAATGGAGAGATCAGATATGTTGCAGATCGGCATGACCGTAGACATTACCCTGCAGCGTTTCGATCAGACGAGGACATGTTTTGCGTTTTCAAAGATACCGATACCCGGGCCGATCACAGATACGCGGGACCGCTGGGGCCAACCATTCCGATAGGTCTTGAGTTTCACTGTACGGTATTTACGTGGGGATTCGGGCCGGGAAAAGACATGGCGCTGTTCCAATATGATATCATGAACAAAAGCGGCACGCCTCTCGATAGCTGCTTTGTCGCTTTCTGCAATGCGTTCGCCATTGGTAAACGAGACCAGATAGGTCCTCAACAACTCAGAACACACCCGCAATCATCGCGTAACCTCTCGTACATCACGCCTCTTCCATCCACCACTTGGTCGACGGATTGGGTTGCTACACCGTACCCTCCGACTGTTGGCTTGTCTTTATTGGAGACTCCGACAAAATATGGTGGTGGACAATCCGGCTTGAAGATGGCAATGCCAAGCGATTCCATAGGTGCCTTCCTCGACAGTGCCGGAACCCGGCGATATATGTTCTTTAGAACTTCTCCCCTCACGGATTCGATTCTCTACAAGCACATCACCAGTCCTCCCCCGTGGATTTGGCCTTCTCCGTATAGTCCAAATTTTCGTACTCCAGCGCTCCTTGTCACGGGCCCGTTCCCAATGGCAGTGGATCAGAGCGTTCGCTATTCCATCGCCTTCATCTTCTCCGACAGTCTTCCACATTTGTTGCTGATGGACGATCTGATCAAGCGAATGTACGCCAACGGATTCAAGCGCCCGTCGGGTCCAGTGCCGCCACGGCTGCGAGCGCAGGTGATGGATCGGGGCATCAAGCTTACATGGGATAGTACAGCGGA
>CAZIHJ010000152.1:0-6008 GCA_964538485.1 uncultured Chitinophagales bacterium
GAACCCGCGACGTCCAGCTTGGGAAGCTGGCATTCTACCACTGAATTACTCCCGCAGTCACTAACTTCTTTCCTGATAATCTGTTACTGCCTTGTCGCTGCTTGTGTGCACCAAATGTGCAACAAAAACGAGAGGATAAATTGAAATCAGACTGAAGTATTGTAACATATTTCGATGTTTCTTGCAACGTCACCAGGTCACCTTCTTGATGAAAGCAACACTTGGCTGCGGCAACCCTGTCTCAGTCTTGAAAATAGTTTCATCCCGGGGGAATCATAATCGCAACATGTCTGACGGTAATGATATGATCCAGCAGGAAAATGACCAGTTCGAGTAACTTCAAGGATGGCATTCAGATTGCTGCTCGTTTGCGAGGAACGGCCGCATCCGGCTTTCCTTCTCGTGAAGTAACTAATCCCTTTTTCATCCTTTAGAGCTATTCACTATCAGGTCAACTATATGGACTATGAAGCCGAGGTAAGATACTCAAGGGCTCGCGAAGGGAGTGAAGCTCATTGATATGCTGCTCACTATTGTTACAATATGGTTCGTGTCGCTGGCTCTGATGGTTCTGTCGATGGCCATCTTTCGCGGGCGAAGTGACACCCACCACTCTTCGAGACGACTGGCACAACGCAGATAGAATTTCTTCGTTGATGCAATTATAAACTGAAAAAGGGCTCTCAATTCGGGAGCCTTTTTTCTTAACCTTACACACCCTTCGAGGATCCGGACATTGTATACTGTATCCTCAGAATCAATGACGTGCCAGCAGGATCCAAGATCGATACTTGGAACACAGGGAAAAATAGAGTAAAATATGGTTCGACTGTGAAAACCAACGTGAGGTAGGTGTGGCAGTGTTTAAGAAAATCGGCGACTTCTTCAAGAAGTTCACCGGCAAGAAAGGCAAACCCGTAATAGCGCCGGTCGTTCATGTACCGCGACCTGTTGAATCCATGCGTGTTCATGAACCGCGACCAAGGCGCGCTGCCGTCCCCCAAAGAGATCGCTCACCCCGTGAACCCCGGCGGCCTCAACCGGACCGGCCAACACGTCCGCCGCGAACTCCACGAGTGAAACCGGAATCACCTCCTGAACAACCGCGGCAGGACGCCGTGTGGGATCCCTCGGTCTTCACTATCGCACCGCAAGAAGGGAAAGTCCGGTTTCACGACCTCGATCTTCCCATCGAACTGATGCGCGCCATACATGAGCTTGGCTTTCAATACTGTACGCCCATCCAGGCAGGCATTCTGGCACATACGTTGTCCGGCACCGACGCAACAGGCCGCGCCCAAACAGGAACCGGAAAGACGGCGGCATTCCTCATCACCATCCTGACGCACCTTGCACGCAAGCCTGCGGTCAAGCCGAGGAAAAAAGGGACTCCACGGGCTCTAGTTCTTGCACCGACACGGGAGCTTACCCTGCAAATAGAAAAAGATGCGAAGTCGCTCGGCAAGTACACGCAGTTCAAATCCATGGCGGTATTTGGAGGAATGGAATACGGCAAGCAGCAACAGATGCTGAAGGATCACTTCATTGATATCGTGGCGGCAACGCCGGGACGTCTTCTCGATTTCAAAAAGAATGGAAGCATCGATCTCTCGAGAGTCGAGATCCTTGTGATTGATGAAGCAGACAGGATGCTGGACATGGGATTTATCCCCGACGTCCGTCGCATTATTGAAAGCACGCCGATGAAGGGAACGCGGCAGACGCTGTTCTTCAGTGCAACACTGACCCCCGAAGTGAATCGTCTCGCGGCAGTGTGGACACGCAAACCCGTGCTTGTTGATGTAACCCCTCCTCAAGAGGTCACACTCTCAACAATAGATCAGGTGGTATACATTACAACGGACGAGGAGAAATTCACCATCCTGTATAATATGATTGTCGGCAGGAAATTCGAACGGGTGATGCTGTTTGCCAACCGAAGGGATGAGACGCAGTTCCTGAAGGATTTGCTTGAATCCCGGGGAGTGCGGTGCGGACTCCTCTCGGGCGATGTCTCCCAGCAACAGCGGGGAAAGACGCTGGAGGCATTCAGGAATGGCAAGTTCAAAGTGTTGGTTGCAACGGACGTGGCAGCGCGGGGCCTGCATATCGATGGTGTGAGCCACGTGGTGAACTACGCGCTCCCCATGGATCCGCAGGATTATGTTCATCGGATAGGTCGCACGGGTCGGGCAAGCGCCACCGGAACTTCCGTCAGTTTTGCAACCGAAACCGAGGCGTATCAGATTCCTGAAATCGAGAAATACATTGGTCGGTCACTTGTTGCCATTCACCCCGAACCGGACTTGCTCACGCCGGTACCGATGCTTGCCGAGGGAACCGTTGAGCCCAAGAAGAGACCTTCACGCCCACAACAGCCCGGAAGCCATCGGGGCGGACCGCGTCCCTCCGGACCCCGTGGCCCGAGAAGACCACCACGCAGCAAGGCCTAAACGAAGCCCATAAATCGTCAATGCTTCAATCTACAATCGTCACTTCCTAAAACACGCTCACCTTTACGTACCGGCCCGGATTGGCTTTCAAATCCATCAACAACGAATCCAGCGACATAATGGAATGGTTGAGATTGATATACACTGCTGAGTCGCCCGTGAGCTTGCCCAGTGTTCCGTTGGGATTGCTGAGTTGTGCCAGAAGAGAATCGGATTTCCGCGTAATGGTAACGAGGTTGTCATAGAACGTCTCGTCCACGATCAGCTTACCGAGCGATCCCTTCCCCTCTTTCAATGACGTGGAAACGTCGCCGAGGTTGTTAACCAACACCTCGATGCGCTGGGCAAGCTCTTCATCGTTGATCAGCTTGCCTGCAACTCCTTTGCCGCTGACAAGTTTCTGTGTTACGGTTTCCAGGTTGGTCACGGTCTTCAGGAGCCGGTCGTTCAATTCGGTCGAAGACATCAGCTTGCCAAGCGATCCTTCCCCGCTGTTAATACGCACAGAAAACTCTTCGATCGAGTTCATCGTTGTGATTGCCGATTCGGTCAGCTCGTCAAATCCTGGCTGACTGGTCACGTCAATGAAGGCGCCATCTTGTACCGGTTGGGAAGATGTTCCGCGAGCAATGTCGATAAACCTGTCACCCAGAACGCCCAGCGATTTGATGACGGCGCGCGAGTCACTCGGTATCAACTCCATAAAATCGGTTTGCACGTCAAGCACTACCTGGACACCCATAGTGTCGTTCCGGCTGGTGAAGAACATCGATTCCACGACACCGACTTTCTTACCGGAGATGGTGACCATGTTGCCTTCACCAAGACCCTTGATGTCCGTGATAAAAAGATTGATCGTCTTGTGGGTGGTGAGAAGTCCGGTGTTTTTGCCGATGAACAGACCGAGCGCAGCAGCAACACCGACGCCGAACGTAAAGAGAAGTCCAGTCCGCAGGTTGCGCCAGCCGATACCGCCGGTGGGTGATGTGTTGGGAGAGGCCATACTAGTTACCGGTTAGGTTCATGATGGATGATGGATTTGGGATGTGGGTCTCATATTCCTATAATTCTTCCGGGTCTGCAAGGAAAGACTGCACAAACGGATGGTCGCAGTCCTTCATCTTCTCCGGCTCGTCTTCAAAAATCAATTCCCCATGATATAATATCAACACCCTGTCCGCTACGCTGAACACATCGCTGATGATGTGCGTGACCATAACGGCGCCGAGTTCTTTTTCCTTCTTCAGCTTCTTGATAAATTCCAGAATCGTGCGCGTGCTGACGGGATCAAGTCCGCTGGTGGGTT
Source organism: uncultured Chitinophagales bacterium (assembly GCA_964538485.1). Taxonomy (GTDB): domain Bacteria; phylum Bacteroidota; class Ignavibacteria; order UBA10030; family UBA6906; genus JBJXHC01. Next base: position 3,760 of record CAZIHJ010000152.1, read on the forward strand.
CATCCAGCAACACGGTTTTGGGATGGAAGATCAGGGCACGGCCAATGGCAACACGTTTGCGCATGCCGCCTGAGAGACTGTCGGGCAAATGGTCTGCACGGGCTTCAAGTCCTGCGAATGTGAGTTGCTCATTGACAAGGGCGTTCACTTCTTCTTCCGGCAGATTCAGGTTCTCGCGCAGGAAGAATCCCATATTCTGACTCACCGTCATCGAATCGAACAATGCGTTTGCCTGAAAGACAATCCCCATCTTCCGACGGATCGGAAAGAGTTCCTCCTCGGACATGTGCGTGATATCCACCCCGTCTACCAGCACATTGCCGAAGGTCGGCTTGATCAACCCGAGCATCAGCTTGATGATCGTACTCTTGCCGGAACCAGAAGGCCCCAGAATCGCGGTGATTTGCCGGTCGGGAATCGTCATTGAAATACCCTTCAACACTTCTCTGCCGAAAAATCTAAGATGTACATCTCTGAACTCGATCACTTCATATTCTCCAGAATCAATTTGGAGAGATAAAAGTTCGCGATGAGAACGAGGCCGGATGAAACGACAATACCCTTGATCGTGGATTGACCTACTCCGACCGTCCCTCCTTTTGCCTGGAAACCATTGAAGCAACTCACGAGCGTAATGATCAGTGCAAACACGGGCGGCTTGGAAAACCCGACCACCCAATCCTTCGCCTCAAGGAGATTCAGAACAGAGTTCCAATAAAAGCCGGAATCGATATGGTGATAGCCGGAGGCAATTGCCGCTCCGCCAACAAGTCCGACGAAGTCTGAAAGTGCTGTGAGAGGAAAAAACATGATCAGCGCTGCAACGAGCCGTGGCATCACGAGACGTGCGATTGGATCTGTGCCGAACGCGCGCAACGCATCGATCTGTTCGGAGATTTGCATCGCGCCAAGTTCGGAGCCGTTGCGCGCACCAACACGGGCGGAAAGCATGAGTCCGGTGAGCATGGGACCGAGTTCACGGATGACGGAAAGCGCTGTGGTGCGACCGGTGAGCAGTTTCGCCCCGAAGTCATCAAGCTGGTTACCGACTTCAATAACGAGGAGTGTGCCAATGGCGAGGGAACTGACAACGACGATGGGGATGGACTCCGTACCGCTTACGTACATCTGGTTGAGGATTTCCTGCCAGTACCGCCGGATGTACTTCATCGACTTGAACGACCTCACGGAGAATTGGTAAAACTCCTGCATCGTGAGGATAAGCTGTTTCAACCGCTCGTTTGTCTTGTCGGCATAGTCGCCGGCCGCCTGCCACATCAAAATCCCTGCTCGCTGAAAATTCCTTGAGTGGTTACAAACATCAGTGACAAGATAAGGAATTTGGTGGAATATTGCGGGTCTTCCTACCGTTTGACCGACGGGATCCCCCAGTTGACTCTGTTGCCTGCTTACACTATTTTTTCTCCTAACACCTAGAAAATAGGCCAACCCCAGAGAACGTTACTGCCACAAACAAGCATATGAAACCATCAGCACGTTTTTTGTTCGTCACCCTCCTGTTGCTTTCTTTTCTATTTGAATCCCGTGCTGAGGAGGAAGATCCGGGAATCGGAATGGTCTTTCATCCGAATGGTGACAATAAGACCACAATCATACATTCCAATCCTAATGATGCATCGGATACTATCGCCATCCTTTCAGACGGGGAATACACGTTTCCCAATGGCAATGCGAGGCTAACAGCCTTTCTTGTAGGGTTTAGCAAGTATGACTACCGTGGGTTACCTATTCTATCAATAACTCAAGACTCTTCCTGGGCACTTGTCTCGGTTGAGTCTTTTGATGGTACGCGAAAAACGGAAGGATGGGTCAACCTCAAAATACCCAATACCTCCATTCGTATCTGGGCGGATTTCTTGGTGACGCAGTCGATGCAGTTGCGGGAGGATAGGCCAATCCGATTCTACTCGAAGCCCAACAGGAAAGCTGAATGGAAAATCAAGTTGTTCAGGTATCCTGACAGGAAAGGATACAGTTATCTTCTCCAGCCAATTCGCAGAGAAGGACGCTGGCTCTTGGTTGAATTGCAAACCCCATTTTCGCCCTGCGACGGGTGGATCGAGGGTGGCGCAAGAATAATCCGGGTTTGGATCGAGTATCTTGACAAGCAAATGAGACCTCTTGTTCAAGCCCCACTGATGTGCTGACCAATGGGTACTCCAAGAATTTGCCACATAACCACCGACTAAACGAAGGCTCACAGGATAACAAATGGAAACCACAAAGCG
>CAZIHJ010000153.1:0-5986 GCA_964538485.1 uncultured Chitinophagales bacterium
GTTGCTCAGACAGGGTGTGCTTCCAGATGAAACCACAAGCGCCAACTTCCATCGCCTTTTTGGGGTATTCGTCGCCTTCGTGTTCGGTCATCAGCACGATATCAGGAGGATTATGCGATGTGCGAAGTCTCTTGGCTGTTTCGAATCCATCCATTACTGGCAGCCGAATATCGAGCAGAACTGTTGTCGGATGGAATGCTTTTACATGCTCGATTGCCTCGAGGCCGTCCGCGGCTTCTCCGACAATCCGGATCCATGTCTCCGAGGCAAGCAACTCTGCGATGCTCCTGCGAATGTGCGTGCTGTCGTCAACTACCAGGATTCGGATGCTTTGCATCGTTCCTCCAAATGGATCAATCGAATAGCTGAAAGGGATGGGTAGGACTTCCAGTACCCTGACCTGAAGAGTATTAGTGACATGTGAGTGGTGTTGCAGAAAAACCGAAGGGAATAATGAACGATTTCCTAGGAAACAGAAGCCCGCCGGGCAATGGAGCCGGCGGGCATTGAGTATCATCTGAAATTTACTTCAACAATAGCATCTTTCGAGTCTGCCTAAAGGCCCCTGCTTCGATGCGATAGAAGTAGACGCCGCTTGCAGTATTGCCTCCGTCCCACGTGATTGACTTCCGACCGACATCCTGGCTTTCATCAACGAGTACCGCCAGTTCACGACCAAGGACATCAAGGATTGTGAGTTTGACATGATTCCTTTCGGGCAACTGATATGTGATCGTTGTTGATGGGTTGAACGGGTTTGGGTGGTTTTGCGCGAGCGAGAACACCAAAGGAATGTTCTTTTCCACAATCACATCCTCAGGGGGTGATGGCGGAGCTTCAACGACAAATTCACCGTCACTCCTGGCAGCCAGCTGCGAGCCTCCGGCAGAGAAGTGTAGCGTTCCGCCTTGACTCGCCTTCACCCAGTATCCCTTTCCGGGAAACAAGGTAACAGAAATCGCATATGGAGGGTCGTAACGATAGAATGAAGAGATCACAATTCCACCGGGGTCTGAAGTTATTTCAGAAACAATTACTGTGTCTTCAAATGGCCCGATCATGTTCCAGCCAGGGTTTACTTCAACCTTCTTGTCGACGACGGTCCAGCCGCAGAAATTGTAGATGTGCATTCCATTGAATTTTATCCAGTATCCAACCCCCGGGTCCAAGGTGTCATCAAGTGTGTAACCATTTGAATCAAATAGATATGGGTGACTAATGGCATCGGGAAAAACCTCAAGGTAGTGCCGTGAAGCCATATTCAGAGGAAGAGACACCATATTCCATCCACCATGCGTGAGTATGACGCGGCATGCCTCCACAGATTTCTCAATCAATAATTCAGTAATCACGGGGTTGTTGAGTACCACTCTGTCTTGAGTCTTCATGTCGATGTTCACAAGGATCCCCCCATAGAGATCCCTCATGTAAATACGTCCGGTCGGCAATGCAGATGTATCCCACTGCAACGTGAGTGGATAGCTGCAGGCTTGAAGCTTCAAGCGCCACAGAACCTCCTCAGGTGGATCACTTCGAATGTCACAAAGCGAGGCTGTTGGTGAAGGCTCACATGGAAGAATGAACCGAATGTCAAAAGCTCCGGCAGGAGGCGATGGTGGAAGGTCCTGTTCGCAGGTATTGGAGTCAATGCAATCTGTCGCGAGCGGATCCTGGCCAAATGCTCCAACTAGTGTGTCTCCGCAGGCATCAAACGCTATGAGGGGGGATTGCCATGATGATTGGAGTGGCCACCCTGATTCGTGATAGAGTTGTTGGATCTCTATCTCTGATAACGCTCTGTTGTAAATCCTTATGTCATCGATTTTTCCGGTATGAAATGCATTCTCACAAGCTCCGCCTGATTCTCTGAACCTCCCAATGGTCATGTGTTCAGACACATTGGTCAGGTTATAAGGGAACGAAGCCGTATCTCCATCTAAGTTTCCATCTCCGTAGATAGAAACCGCACCACTTTGGCGCTTGAACAAGATAAAATGCCATCTTCCATCGGCGTAATTGACATTGTCCGAAGCTGGATAGATTGGACCGTGAGGGGGAGCCTGAAGCGAAGTCTGAATTCGGCTGTTGTGCCCTAGCGACCAACCAGTGTTGAAGCATTCACCCTTTGTTACGACTCTCTCTCCCCGAGTTGATGTGGTCAGAATCCACGCGCAGACCGTAAAATCTCCGGTTCCAAATTCTAATGTGGAGTCTTCATTCACGCTTATGTAATCATCTGTTCCATCGAAAGTGTATGCTTTGTTGATGTTTCCAAATCTATCAGTTGCGAGTGCAGCACCCAGAACGGTCCCGTCATTACCATTTCCGCTTTCATCATTTGCATTACCGTTGAATGGATAGTGAGCGACTAGGCCTTGCGCAGGAAGCGGCCATCCCCCTTCATGATACAATGAATCAACTTCGGTAGCTGAGAGGGCTCGGGCATAGAAACGGATGTCATCAATGAGGCCGGAAAAATACTGATCGCATGGTGAAGACTCCATGTTTCTGCCAATAGCAAGTTGTATGTTAGGGTTAGTCATCGAATTTGAGAATGTTCCGGTTCCGCCGTCTACAAGGCCATCTCCGAAAATCTGGATATTGCCATTGTCTCTGGTAAATGCAACGAAATGCCATTGGTCATCATTGTAACCTGAATCTGTGGATATAAAATAATGTGCCCCACTATTTGTTGGAAACTGCATTGCGACAGTAATCCTTCCCGGTCCGTCGAGCGTTATCTGCCAACCGGCGCTCCCATTACATTCTCCACGCGAGATGACCCTGCCATATTGTGAGGTCCTTATCCATACACACACAGTCAGATCCTCGGGACCGAACTGCATTGCAGATGTATCCTCGAGAAGAAGATGATCATCCGTGCCATCAAAAGCATAGGCAGAACTATCATTTCCAAATCTATCTGTTGACAAGATAATACCTCCCATAGGTGTCAAGTCGTTTCCATTTCCGCTCTCGTCATTTGAGTTTCCATTGAACGGGTAGTACGCAATGAGACTGTCTTGCGCAAACAGGTTCAGTGGAAGCAAGAGCAGCAAAATGCAGGCTTGTACGTGTTTCATGAAGCACCTCCCTTGGAGAAAATGTGATCAGTGAGTGGACACACTCACTGATACCTGCACCTTACGGTCCGTGCAGAAAATCCGAAGGGAAAACTCGGGTGGCTGCGGGAGGAGACATCAAGTCCGGAGGGGATTATGAGGCTTTGCAGAGAGATGAAAATGAAATGTACGGGGCGGAAACGACGTTGTGCCCGCCTGAACTGGATGGGCAGGGGTGCCATTGCCGATTACAACAAATCTGATCGGATTAGATTCCGGCTAGGGTTTGAGGGCTGAAATGGCGCTTAGGTATCTCTTGTTCATCGTCGGCGTGCTCACAAACTTCTCCCCGTCCCAATACTGGACATCGCGGAGTAGTTCTTTCCAATACGCGTCGTTCAGGGATTTTGAAAGTTTTCCCTCCGATCGGTATTTATTGTGCAAGACGGTGAACTCGTTACTATCTTCGACCCGATTGCACTTCAAATTGTGGTCGAAGTAGTAAACCAAGGATGGCTTTTCTTTCCCGAGTGTCTCATTTGTGCTAAGCCGTATGAACTCGGACTCAACACTCATCTCATACCCTTCGGTGTTCCCTGTGGATGAGAATGCACTCAAGTCAGATTTGGGCAACAAGATATAGTATTTTTCAACTCCTTTGGATATTCCCACTGGCGTATGGCTCGGTGGCGCAGGCGAGTGACCTGAAATATGACGAGAGTCCAACACAATCAATGGTGCATAATGGAATCCGTTGTTCGCTCCCGTGATGAGGATCTCCTTCACACCGTCATTGTCGATGTCAACCGCTCTTGGCGGTCCAAGAACGCCGCTATTCCAATACTCGGAGAGAAGGGTCCCGGTCTTGCCATCAAGTTTGATGATGACATTGGGATACAACGGATTATTTGTGGCGAGGGCGATAACTTCAGTGCTGCCATTGCTGTCAAAATCGTCCACAAGCAGATATCTGGGAAAAAATGCGTCCTCAATGGTTTCGTTTCCGAATGTCATTTTTCGGCTGAGTTTGTACGACCACTTCGTTGATTTGTCAGCATTGTAGCAAATGACAGACTTTGAGGAGTCCCAGGTTTGTATACCGCCAAATGCAACAACGACTTCGTTCTCCCTGTCTCCATCGACGTCGGTAACGACAAGAAACTTGTGAAAATCGAGAGCCCGCGCCTCCAGATAATCTACGTCAAATCCTTGTCCCACATGCTTCCTCCACAACTCCTGTCCCTGAGCATTGAACACGACCAGAAACTCCTCCTTCGCCCGCGCGCGTGCAGGGTTTTTATCGGTAATCTGATCAGCATTGGGTGATGGGCCAAACATGTTCATGAATCCCAGAAGCGCAGCTCCGAAACAAGCAACGAATCCTGCAGACGCCACGACGGGCCGACGGACTACGAAGAGAAAAAAGCGCGCGGGCATGGTTAGCTTTCGTTCGCCAGGAAGACCGGCCCCGTACACTTGCTCCGCCTCCAACGCCACCGCTTGCACAGTAAGAGCCTGTGAAGCGGCCTTGGCGCGCTCATTCTGAACATCTGTGACCTCTGAGTAGTACTCGCGAATTTCATCGTAGAGCGATGAACATGCTGCACACCCTGCAATGTGCCCCGCAATTTCCTCGCGCCGATCTTCCACTGCTTCTGAATCGAGGACGTACAGCTCGAGTGTTTTCTCGTCAATGTGTGTCATGTTCACTTCCAAACATATATACCAGCATTCTGCGTCTCTTGCAGAGACTACGCGCGTAGTTCATTGTCCAGACCTTTCAGGCGCTCTTTTGTCATTCGTACCATATACTCCAATATGGATTTGTGTCGCGTTGTATACTCTTCAGTGGTCAGTCCATCCAGATGGTCGCCCAGCGTTCGTATAAACGTTTCGTCCGAATAGTGCCCGGGCTGAACATGGTGATCAAAAATGGTTTTCAGTGCCGCGACATAGGCGTTGAATTCGCGCTCGCTACATTTGCCATGCTCTACATAAGTTCTGCGGGCCGCTGTGGAAACGTCACATACCGCCCGCTCCACCAATTGAGCGAGTTGTGCCCTCATTACATCACTCTCAACCTCATCAGGCGACGATGCGTCTGGCAATTCGTGCAAGGTGACGATCTTCCTGAAGATCAAGGCCAGCGGGACAAAACGAACCGTTCGCCGACAATGGTCCTGGTTCATTATTATGACGTGCAACTTACGAAGGAGTTCCGGCACGGTGTCGTTTGCACGGCAGACACAGAAGAGCTCACGTTCGAGCACTTCACCGGTCATCTCCGGTTTGTCCAGCAGCGGATCTCCTTCGCACGGCAGGAGAAATTTGTCATTGAAGCGTGTGGTGAGATAGAAGAGGCGTGTGCGCTTGAGGCCAAGCTTCATGTTCCGGAGAACGTCGGCAAGCCCCGGGTCGGCGTCCGTGAGCAGGCGGATAAGTTCCTTGCCGATTTTGCCCGAGACGAGCACACGCAATGATCGTTGCAATTCCGTATCTGTTGCAGCATCCATGTCTGGATGCCAGCGATTGAAAAAGGTGATAAGGTGATGAAACTGCCTGTTGTGCTTTCGGGCAAAGAGGTCGCCGAGAGCATCCTGAATAACATCGCGCTCAGAAAGGCGTAGCGCATCCAGATTGAGTCTGCCGCTGGCGATGCGCTTCCTGATAATTGGAGCCGCGAGACTGTAACACAACTCTGCGAAGTCGCGGAGTTGGGCTGGTGTGTAACTCCCCGACAGGATTGTGAGAAGTTGCTCCTTGTACAGGTGTTGCATATGGTGGTGGATGTTGGTGTTGGCAGGTCGCATTCAAAGTACTGAACGCGTCGAACAAGGTCAATTACAAAATAGTGTCGAAAAGGAACCTCACCGAACTACCACACTCACGGCATGGAAGGTCGTCTGATCAAGCGGGTGGTTAAG
>CAZIHJ010000154.1:0-5775 GCA_964538485.1 uncultured Chitinophagales bacterium
ATTGCCCGTTTGTACGATGCAGGGGTTTCCGTCGGGATCAGTACAGACGCTCGCACTATTTCTAATATTACGCTCTCCCATGAGTATGAACTGCTACACACGGTTTTCGGTTGGGAAACCGGGCATTTTCGCGTGTGCAACTTGAATGCGCTTGATGCTGCGTTTATACCGGACGCCGTGAAGAAAGAACTCACCGGCAAACTGGAAAGCGCGTACCGGGGGTTCTAGGCCGGTGCCGTAGGATGGATTGAAGAAAAATATCTTGACTATAAGATGTTTTTGCGCGATATACTCACCACACATCGGTTCTATTCCTAGCAAACATCTCGGCACGACGTGATCTTAGCACACCTTCATTCCCCCACCATGCAGGAGGTATTGTTATGACAAAGTTAACGTCACCGCTCGCAACACCCTTGAGGACAATTTTCTTCGTGGTTCTAGTGATCACGATCGGATCTGTCCGCCTGTCAGCGCAAGGTGTAACAACTGCGGCCTTGAACGGCACGGTCTCGACTGAATCGGGCGAACCCCTCGTTGGGGCAAATGTTACTGTTGTGCATGTGCCTACCGGAACGAAGTATGGAGCTTCGGCCCGAGTGAGTGGTCAGTACAATATTCCTAATATGAAAATTGGAGGCCCGTATACCGTGACCGCATCGCTCGTCGGCTACAAGGGACAAAGCCAGGGCGATGTGTACCTCAGTCTAGGGCAGGATCTGCGAGTGGATTTTCGACTTGTTGAAGAAGCTGTTCAGGGCCAGGAAGTGGTAGTGACTGCGGAAGCCGACGATGTGTTAAATGGAGGAAGAACCGGTGCGGCCACTTTTATTGGCAACGATCAAGTGGCGGGACTTCCATCGGTGAGACGAAGTACACGTGACCTTACCCGGTTGGATCCCCGTAGTGACGGCAACTTCAGCTTTGGCGGTAGGAACTGGCTCTACAATAATATTTCCCTCGACGGTTCGTACTTCAATAATCCTTTCGGGCTGGATGATCCCGCTCCCGGTGGACAAACCGGGGCTGAGCCGGTGCCCTTTGATGCTGTTGATCAGGTTCAGGTTTCGATTGCGCCGTTCGATGTTCGGGAGGGTGGGTTTACAGGAGCGGGTATCAACACTGTGACAAAAAGTGGATCGAATCAATTCAAGGCCTCTGTTTACAGTTTTCTACGTAATGAAAGTCTGCTCGGCAATACCGTACGAGGATCGGACGTTGTCGCCAACCCAGATCTTTCGTTTAACCAGTCGGGTGTTTCGGTAGGTGGTCCGATTGTTGAGAATAAACTTTTCTTTTTCATCAATGCTGAACGGGATCGCAGGGATGATCCCGGTACCAATTTCGCTGCCAATAAGGGTCAATCCGGGTTTGGTATCTCTCGCGTTCGCGCATCCGCCCTCGATTCGATTCGAGCACGAATGATGCAGGTTTATGGATATGATACCGGTCCTTATGAGGGTTACATCAATGAGACCGACAACGAGAAGTTTCTGCTGAAACTGGATTGGAATGCCCACGAAAATCATAACGTCATGTTTCGGTATAATCTCCTGGATGCACGCCGCGATCTACCACCACACCCGTTTGTTCTCAGCTTCAACAACACGGGCAGGGGACCAAACCAGAACAGCCTGCCATTCAAGAATGCTGGTTACAAAATCAACAACAAGCTGCACTCGTTTGCCTTGGAAGTGAATAGCCAGTTTGGCGGCCTGGCAAATCGGTTTTTTGCAAGTTATAATCGTTTCCGTGACAACCGGGATCCATTCAGCAAGCCATTCCCGACAATCGAAATTGCAGAGAACGGAATCACCTATACCACACTCGGACATGAACCCTTCTCTGTCAACAATATCCTCGACCAGGATGTTTTGCAACTCACAAACAACGTGAGTTTCTACCAGGGCAATCACGTCATTACGGTCGGGGCCACGTACGAAAATTTCTCCTTCTTCAATGCATTCAATATTTTCAAGTACGGCACAATTCTTGGTTTTCTGCCATCGAGCGCGAGCAATCCTCTTTTCTCGTCACTGGCAGATTTCTTTCTACACACGAACCCTCTTGATTCAGCGAACTTCTTCGATTTCAACGCCGTCGTAGCCGCGGCGCAACAGGTTCCGTTCAAGGGAGAGGACATCAAGGTTGGTCAGCTTGCAATGTACATCCAGGATGAATTTCTTGCTTCTGATCGGTTCAAGGTGACATTTGGAGTTCGCGTTGACCTCCCCATGTACACGAATCCCGTTGCCAATCCGTTCTCGACAGGCCTTCTGGCACTGGATGAGGATGGGAAACCCGAAACGGTGGACCAATCCAAGCTGCCAAGCACAAAACTCTTGTTCTCCCCTCGCGTAGGATTTAACTGGGATGTTTATGGAGATCGCACAACGCAAGTACGAGGTGGAACGGGAATCTTCACCGGACGTGTGCCATTTGTATGGATTGGTAACGTGATCTCGAATCCCGGCCAAAATCCAAACCTTCCGGCACACCTTCGTTCATTTGATGTGAATGCGGCCGACCCTGACTTCAAGTGGCCACAGGTGTGGACAACGAACATTGCTATTGATCATAGGCTGCCCGGGGACGTCCTCGCGACCCTTGAGGTGTTGTATGGAAAGGACATTAACGCGGCATTCGTCAGAAATGCTGACCTCAAGCCGCCGGTTCGCACGCTCCCCGACGGGAGGCCGTATTATGGGGGCGCGGGAAATAACGAACTCAACGCCGACTTCGGTTCGGGTATCTACGTTATCGATAATACGAGCGAGGGATACAACCTGAGTGCAGCAATACAACTTCGCAAACGCTTTGATTTTGGAATGAATACAACCCTGGGCTATGCATATCTTACCGCGAAGAACAATATGCAGTCTACCGAAATCGCGAGCGTGCTTTGGTCGGGGAACCCCGTACAGGGAAATCCCAACAAACCGGAATTGAGCTTCTCCCAATTTGGCATTCGCAATCGTGTTACAGCGAGTGCGACCTACAAACACTCCTGGTCAGAGAACTGGGCCACAAGTTTTGGACTCTTTCTGGAGGTGGCAGAAGGAAACAGGTTTGCGGGTTCCGGGGGTAATCGCTACTCATTTACTTACGCCGGCGATGTGAACGGTGACGGGCAGGGAGGGAACGATCTTATCTACATCCCGCGCAATCAAAGTGAGATTATCTTCGTTCAGAATGGCAGTGTCACGCCGGATGAACAATGGACGGCGTTTAACGCTTTCATCGAGCAGGATGATTACTTGAAGTCCCACCGCGGTCAAATTGCGGAACGCTTCGGTGCCATCAATCCTTGGTTCGCTAACGTTGATTTGAAGTTGCTGCAGGATTTCATTATTCCGATCAGTGGACAAGCGCATACCTTTCAACTCAGCGTTGATGTTTTAAACGTGCTCAACTTGCTAAGTTCCGACTGGGGGGTTCGAAGTGTTGCCAGCCCTCAAGCAACCTCACCACTTCAGTTTATGGGATTCAACGGTGCGGGCGCTCCGACGTTTAATTTCGACAGGACGATCACCAAGACATTCATTGACGATCCGGGACTCGATTCGCGGTGGCAAATGCAGATCGGTATTCGGTACTTGTTCAACTAGGTAAGACGTGAGTTTCTCCTCTCAAAAGCGGACGGCCTCATTCATTGTGAGGCCGTCCCGCTATTGATGCGTACACACAAGGGATGAAAACTCCTGCAGGCCTAATACGCGTCCTACATATCTCGAAGTATTCCCAGCACCATCCTTGCAATCGCCGGCGATGAGGTGAGTCCGGGAGATTCGATGCCTACCAGATTGATGAATCCATCCAGTCCCTTGTCTGCCTCGTTGCGGATGATGTAGTCCTTTCCCGGCTGACCCTTGGCTTGCAGCTTTGCGCGTATACCACTCATGTCGGGCGTGAGATCTTCATCCGTTACTTCGGGCATGATGCGGCGGACAGACTCGGCGAATGCATGGCGCTTTTCATCCGCAACGCGGTAATCCAGATTACGGTTGGGGAGATACTCAACATCGGGACCGAACTTCACTCTGCCGGAAAGGTCAATCAACGCGTGTACGCCGAGGGATTCCTTGGGTGGAATGGGATAAACGAGACGCGATATCTTCTTGCTCATTGTTCCTGAGAGAGCAAAGTAGCTCCCCTTGCACCAGTGAATTCTATATCCCGCAGCATCAACATCAATTCCCGCCAGTGAAGAGATGGTGTCGCTCTCGAGTCCTGCTGCGTTCACCACTCGCTCCGACGTGAAACTTGATGTGGCGTTTCCTTCCTTGATTGTAACGGTGAACTCGCCGTTCGTCCTTTCCAATCCCACAACCTCACAGTGCGTTTGCACCTCGGCTCCGTTTTCCTTTGCAGCGTGGTAGTAATAGTCCATCAGCCCGTGCGCACTGATGATGCCGGTTGTGGGGGAGAGGATTCCGCCGAATGACGCTATGTGCGGCTCCATCGCGTGTACCTGGTCGGCTGTGAGCATTTGCAGTTCAACACCGTTGCTCTTGCCATGTTCAAACAACTTCTCCAACGCGCCCACCTCATCCGCCTGTGTTGCCGTGATAATCTTGGTGATGCGCTTGTGGGGAATGTCGTGTTTGGCGCACAACGCGTACAACATGTCTCTGCCTTCGACGCACAGTTGCGCCTTGAGAGAGTTGTGAGGATAATATATTCCCGCGTGAATCACTTCACTGTTGCGGCTCGAGGTCTCGGTGCCGTACTTTGGATAACGCTCAAGTATGAAGACGGGCGAGTAGTGTTTTGATACCTCTGCGCCGATCGCCAGCCCAACAACTCCGGCTCCCACAATTGTTACCGCAACATCTGCCATGTTCTTATCCGTTCATAACGAGTGTTGGTCGTTCAAGTACAATCCATGAAGAATCTCTTGTCCCCCCACCGGACGAAAAGAAGTGCTCGCTGCTTTCGTGGCGTGAATTGATCAATACTTTCATCTCCGAAGCGTAGCCGAATAGCGGCATGTCAAATGTCGAGTCACTGAATACGATCATCGGAATTTGTAACGTCCGTTCCTTGATGGCATCAATTTTACCTTCGAGAACCGGAATGGGGCTCTTGACATGTGAAGAGAGTACCCCTTCGTCCTCAAGCAAACGTATCCCGATCACTCGCTCCGAAGGAATCCCTGCATGCTCGAACACTGCTTCCACAGCCCACTGGTTGCTTCCGGAAATGGCCCACACCTCGAACCCGAGGTTCTTGAGTCGTGTGATGGCATCAAGTGTTTCCTGGATATACCTGACGCCGAGTGGGAGAGTGAACTTCCCGATCTGTCGCTTTCCAACCGGAGCATCCAACTCTGCGCGTAATGCAGTTCGTGCCAGCACCCGCGCTTCCCGCTGTGAGAACCCTGCGAGCAATCCAACAATATCTCCACAGGCCTTCGCAGTTTCTCCATCTGCGAGCTGATCAAAGTACCATGAAAACAACATTTGTGTAAACGGGACGAACCGGCGGTCGAGCGCCCTCTTTTGTTGTGGAAGCGACGAAAGACTCTCGTACAGATTGTTGAGTTCGTCGGGTTTGGGATGATCGGGCCAGACGTTTGCCGGGGAGGTTCTGAATTGGAATTCCTGTACCTGTCGGAAGAACATTGCTTCGCCAATATCACCCTGAATAACCGTGCCATCGCAGTCGAAGATGGCGAGATGCGCCTGTTCTGGGTGGTTGGAGAGAGATTTCCGGAGAAACGCGTCAAGGGCGGGAAGGAAACTAGACGACATGTTGGCGATGAGTGTTCATTCT
>CAZIHJ010000155.1:0-5765 GCA_964538485.1 uncultured Chitinophagales bacterium
GTTCGCGGCACTTTAGCGAAGCTTAACTCCGACTCCCGATACTGAACAATATATTCCCGGGGGTTGAATGTTGTCTTCCCGAGGAAGTCGCACTGCTCGCCGGCAGTCTGGTTCACCTTGCCCGGCCCACCCAATATGCGGTCATTATCCCATTTTATCGGTTCATGAGGTCGCCCACCCCTTACTGAGATGCCCTTGATCGGCGATCCCGGCTTCGCGGAGATTCCCGGCTGAGGAATGTTGGGCATGGGTGGAGCCATGGGTCCCGGCCAGGGTGCAATTCGGAGAGCCAGCAAGGTGACAAATTCTTTTATCGGGACGTTGGTCCTCGGGATGGCTTTAGCGTCATTGGAGGCCCCAATCGCACCTCCTTTTCCGCCTTTTATCGAGATACCCTTGATGGGGTTTCCGGGCATCGCGGAGTTAGTAATCGGTTCAAACCCACTTATCGAGGTGCCTCTTGCTCCGGACATCGTGGACGCAGTGAAGCCTTTGATCGTTCCATCCCAACCTCTTGGCCTTATGCGCCGTTCGGTTTCAAGACCCGTCATTTCTTTAAAGCCGCCGCTGATGACGCCATCTATTTCAATTTTCCAATTATGGGCCGGAAGATAGCCTCCCATGAGCGGTTTGAGGCGTCGGATGGGCGGCTTCGAATATGACGACAGGTGCACACCGGGATCTGCCAATTCTCTGACAACAAACTTCGAATTGACCAATTTTTTCGGTGTTCCGGAATTGTGGTTAGTAGGATTGTTGCCAACGTATGAGTATCCGTTTCGCAGGTCAGGATGGTCTCCCATGAGAGACGATGGATCCTGCTGCATGTACCGTCCAATCTGAGGGTTATATGCCCGTGCGCCTGATTGATAAAGTGCGCTCTCTCCATCAAAACTCTGCCCTCCATACAGCGGATTCACATTATGGGCCGAAGCCGGAATAGGTGTGTATGCGCTGTCGAAGATCGAAGGATTACCGAACGCATCATACTCATATTGCTCCTTCACATTACCAGAGGAATCTGTTATCGCAATCAGCGATCCAAGTGAGTTATAATGGTGATAGTAGATTTGCCCGCCAGGGAGGGTTCTTGCGATCGGGCCCTCCTGCTTATCTCCAAACCATTTATGCAATACGACGCCGGCACCATCCAGCTCCTCCACAACATCATCACCATCGTAGAGGTATTTGGTTATTGTTCCGTTGACATCCTTCTGAATGCGTCTTCCGAAAGCGTCATACGAGTAGGCAGCGGTGGTTGCAACATCGAACGTGCTCGTCAGTCGATCCATGTAGTCATACGTGAAGGTCCTGATGCCATCGGAAGTCATGTTGCCATTGGCGTCGTATGTGGGAGAGAGAGGTACTGTGCCGCTGATACTGGTGTATGCGTTGATCGTGTTAGCCACGTATGTCGTCGGCACACCATCTTTTGTGACGTTCGTCCGGTTGCCGACGGGATCAAACGTGAATTGTGTCTGGGTGAGAGGTGCAGGAATATGCCCACCCGAGAGGGCTCCTTCATTGTATCCTGTGAGTCGCGTTGTTGGATCGTATTGATACTCTTCGGAGTTGGTCGGTCTGTGCATTTTCTCTACCGTCGTAAGAAACCCACGGTTGTCGAACGTGTAATTGAACCCCGCCAGTTGAACCGGTCCCCTGTCATGCGAAACACTCGTTGTCCAGCTATTGTCGTTGTATGAATACGATGACTGTGTGCCATTGCCATTATCCCGGGAAACCGGACGTGAAGCGGCGTCGTATCCGTACGTGACTATGGGGATTGCACCAGTTGCAACAGTCACAGGGAGAAGCCGCACATCGTGTGTCGTCGTCACTGCTGTTCCGCCGGGATAGGTTGTCGTAACCGTCCTGCCCGGGATGTTATACGAGCGGGAAGTGGTCATGCCGTTGAGTACTTCACTCACCTGTCGACCCGCCGCGTCATAGGTGAATGTAATTGCAGCCGCTGAGTTGTTTGCCGTGATCATACGCCCAGCGTTGTCGTATGTAAAGTCGTCGCTCGTGCCGCTGGGGTACCCTCGACTGATAAGCCGGTCCATTGGGTCATACATATACGTTATCAGGTTGGCATTCTGGTCCAGGGTGCTGAGACGGTTCCCTGACAAGTCATACGTGTATTGGATCGAACTACCGTTCGCATACGAGATAGTGGTGAGTCTGTCCATAATGTCGTATGCCAGGGCAGTGGTATTTCCTCTTGCATCAAGAATAGAGATGGGATTTCCAACAGGATCAAATCCCATTGTTGTCGTAAGTCCGCCCGGTAAGGTTTCGGTAATACGACGGTTCAGCGGATCGTAGGTGAGCAGTGTTGTATTGCCTGCTCCATCGGTCGTTGAAATAATGTTGGAGTTATTATCGTATGCATACAGGGTACTTTGACCGAGCGGTGCAGTCATGACTGCCGGCCGGTTTAACGGGTCGTGCTGGTATTGCCTCGTGTTGCCGTTGGCGTCGGTTTGAGACAGGCAATTGGAGTTGGCGTCATAAGTGTACGATTGAACCAGGCCGATGGCGTCGGATATTGAGACCAGTCGATCGGATGCGTCATATACATACGAGAGGATATTTCCGTACGGCAAAGACATCGATGTCCTGTTCCCGGCTGCGTCATATGTGCATGTGGTTGCTTCAAGCATCGGATTGGTCGAGCTTATCATCCGGTCTGCCGCGTCGTATGTGTATGATGAGGTCAATCCGTTCGGATCAGTAACCGAAAGGAGATTTCCGGCCGGGTCGTACGAGAACGTCGTTGCGTGAAGCAGAGGATCAATCACCGACACCACTCTGTCGCGCACGTCGTGAATGTAGGCGGTGGTGTGACCATTCGGATCCGTCCGAGAGAGCATGTTACTGTTCTGATCGTAGGCGAAGCTCTCGTTTCCAATCGGGTACACGACCTGTGTAAGGCGGTCAAGTGCATCGAAAGTACTTGTAGTAACGTGCATGTTGGCGTCCACGACGGTGACCGGATTATTATTCGCGTCGTACGTGACCATCGTCTGATTGCCTAATGGATCGGTAACGCGTATCCTCCTGCTCAGCGGATCGTACAGGTACGCCGTCATATTTCCGTTGAAGTCGGTTGACGTGATCATGTTCCCGGCATTATCGTACGCGAAGTTGCTTGAATGTCCCATCGCATTGGTAACACTGATCAGTTGATTCTTTGAGTCGTACGCGTACAGTGTAAGATTGCCGTTGAAGTCCGTGCTCTGGGTTATGAGTCCCTTCGCGTTCACAGCATACAATTTTTGCCCCGCAGGGACTGTCACAGCATAAACCTTATCGCGACCATTGTACAAGTATGTGGCGGAGTGACCGTTCGGGTCCGTCATCGATATCAGGTTATCGTTCGCGTCATAACTGAAGGTTGTTGTAGCAGGAAGCGGGTTGGTGGTGCTGGTCATGCGATCCAGCAGATCGTAGGTATATGTCGTTGTGTGGCCGTTCGGATCAGTCCACGATATCAGGTTGCCGTTATTGTCATAACTGAAACTCTCCGACCCGATAGGGTATGTTGCGGTCAACGGATTGCCATGTCCGTCATAGGTGAAGCTGCTGGTATGGCCGTTCCCGTTCGTTGCAGAGAGAACATTGCCAAATGCATCATAGGTGAATGTCCGGGTGACCCCAAGCGGATGTGAAACGGAGAGAAGGTTCGCCTCGGCATCATACGCAAAACTGGTGGTATTGCCGCGCTTATCGGTACAAGAGACGACACGGTTGAACGTGGGTTCGTATGACCATGAAGCCACCTGTGCCAGAGCATCAGTTTCCGTCAAACAATTTCCACGACTATCATACGTGTAGAACGTCGATTGTCCGTTTGCGTCAATGATGCGCGTGATATTATTGTCCGAATCGTACTCATACTGGATGTCGTTCCCGCAACAGTTTCCCTGAAAATGGATCAATCGGTCAAGGGGATCGAACGTATAGACCGACGATTGAACGAGGCCATTGACCAGCTCATTGACGGTAGTCGTGTGCAGTGCGGGATCATACACAAACGAGATACTGGTCGGAGGTGTATCGGGGCTCGGGGGAGATGAAATCTCCGACACGGCGCCGCTGGTCGTATAAGCGATGGTAACTACATTGGAACGGGCGTCCGTGTATTGTACAAGCCGGCTTTTGGCATCGTACAAATACAGTTCTTCATTTCCAGCCTGGTCTCTGAAGCGAATCATATTACCACGCGCATCGTAGTGGTATTCGGTTGTACGTGGCGGCGAGGCGAGGGAGTCCAGGATGGACACAAGGCGTCCGGCGCTCCACACCAGACTGAACGGGCGTCCGCTGGGCGATGTCACGAGCGATGGCTGACCGGAGACAAAACCCGAAAACGTGATCGTATTGCCGTTCGGGTCCACAATGCTCGTCACTTTTTTGTGTGCGGCATCGTCAAAAAGGATTCTGTGACCGGACTTGGTCTTTATCTGCATTTTGGCGGGTGCGTATTCGGTGAGTTCGCTGAATACACCCACCGGCGCAGTATATACACTGCCCGAGACAGAGAACGAATCCTTCCTTCCATCCTCACCGCGTATGATAACATAACCGGGTATGACCTCGTACATCATGTTGAAACTCGACGTCCATCCTCTCCCCATTCCCCAATCATTTTTTGACAAACCACTGTTATAGGAGAACGTGATGTCGATGTCCATCCCTCGATCGGGAACTCCCACATCCTGCCTCTGATGCAGCAGGTTTCCCGTGAAGCTGTTTACCTGCATGCCGCCCGGACCGGGGATGTTGGGCTTGGTAATGTTCACAACGTCAAATTGAATGACGGCTCCCTTGTTCCCCTGACTATTGATACCCAGTCTGGCTTGCGTGGGTTGTGAGAAAAGAAATATGGTAACAAGGGTGATGGTGAGGAGGTGTCGAGACTTCATAGATGTTCCTTCCAAGAATGGAAATGGGAATCTGCTCTTCATTGCAGCCTGCGTTAAGTTTGGTGGGGGCGATTATCGTACAATCAGTTTCTTGATGTCGAGGTATTGTTGTGTTGATCCGTCTGCAGAAATCCGGCAGAAGTATGTTCCGGCCGCAAGTCCCATTGTATCAAGACCGATATTGTGAGTCCCCGAATCAAAATCCACCGCATCCGCGATCCTCCTGATTTCAGTGCCATTCCCATCAACCATGATGATCGTGACGGAACACCGTTCCGGTAATTCGAATTCGAGCCCTTTGGGGTCGAACGGGTCGGGAAACACTATTCTTGCCTGGAGCGAGGTTTGGTTCATCCACCACAATAGAAGAAAAGCTGGTGGAGTGTGCAATCGGGAGATTCCTGAAAACAGTTCAGGATTTTCGGAAGGGAAGGGCGGTCTATTCCAAGGGGGTCAGGCCTTCGCGGACAGCGTATTTTGTCAGTTCAGCAACATTATGAATATTAAGCCGGTTCATAAGGGTTTGTCTGTAGGTTTCAATGGTCTTGATACTCAACGTGAGTGCGGCTGCGATTTCTTTCATCGATTTTCCTTCAGCGATAAGCTGGAGAACTTCCCGCTCGCGCCCCGTGAGCTTTGGAGCAGCAGAAGCCTGGTCCGTCAAACGGTCAACATAATCTCCAACGACAGTACCCGCGATTTCCGGGCTGATATAAAACTTTCCCGAGAGAACGCTTTTCACTGCAAGTCCGAGTTCATCAACCGCGGAATCTTTCAGGAGGTATGCAGACGCGCCCGCTTTCAACATCTCCGACACAATATCCTTGCTGGCATGCA
>CAZIHJ010000156.1:0-5724 GCA_964538485.1 uncultured Chitinophagales bacterium
GATGACTGTCATTGCAGACAGCATTGTAATCCATGCGGCAGTTTTCATGATTTGCTTCTTTCTTATATTAGGCCTGTCCCTTTGAGTATTAACATCAGCACACCCAATGCAATTAATGCCATCAATCCCATGAAAATTATTGAAGTGCCCTCTTCCTTTTTCTGTTTATTTGAAGAATTCTTCTCAGACATTGTAGTTCTCCTTGAATGAATGGTCCCGGCGTCGGAGAGAACGGGCGAAATACACCCCACTTCCAGCGCCACGGTATGAAAAGCGTGAACTATGGAGATGTTACAGAACTGGCGGGTCTCTTGGCCGGTAGCGGAGGTACGTTGCGTGTGAAAGCGGAGATACGGAAATCTCAACACAAGCAACAAAGAATTCTTGGTGATGGAGATTCAGATCATCAGAGGATACTGCAACTTCAGGAGAATGATATGTTTTCGTGAGCGAAGAAACATGATTTCCCTGAATCCAGTATTGTTGGGCCGGAACCGGAGGCAGTCTTTTTGCATCAGTTACTTGAACACCATGCCTGGTGTATGCTGCATTGATTGCCGTATGAAACTGTGCCGAATTGCCAAGGAAAGCACAGAAACCGATTATCAGGCAGAGAATGCTATGTCTCGACTGTGGTTTCACGTTCGGAAGATACATCATATCAGGAAGAAAGACAATGCATGATTTGCTGAATACCAAGGTCAATAAATTCACACGCGGGTGTACCTCGCTCCCTCACGGGAGAGCGTCCGCTTGAGGACGAACGACAAGGTCTAGCGCTCTACTTATTCTGGTCAGTTTCGGGTCATATCTGAATCCACAGTTTGGAAAGTAACGTCCTTTGGTTCATGCCAAATCCAACTCTGTAACGATGAAATCGCCTACTGGGTGGTTCAGGTTTGGTTTAAGGCTACCTACAGCAACGGGAAACATCCGCCACTCCTTCAATCTCCCAGAGTAGAGCTAAAGACACTTCACCGAAGAGAATACCCCTGGAAAGAGTCCACGAGTCCTTCATTATTGACTGCGTTTCAATCAATCGTCAAATATCTTCCAATCGGTTTTCTCACGAAACTACAGAGATCCACCGTCGCGCCTGTCAATTTCCTCACGAATTGTTCTCAGAAGCTCAATCACCGCAAACGGTTTTTGCAAAAATGCCTTTACTCCGGCCGCAAAGAGTCTCGACTTCGCCTCGGGCTCAATGTAACCGCTACCGACAATCACTTTCACCTTTGGGTTTAACTTAATGATCTTTCTGGACAGTACATCACCATCCATCTTTGGCAAACCAAGGTCGGTAAGCACAAGAGCAATCTCCCGTTGATGCTTCCTGTACAGAGCGAGCCCTTCCTCACCATCCTTGGCGGTCAGTATTGTATACCCTTTTGCTTCGAATGTGGAGCGGAGGATTTCCCTGAGCAAATCTTCATCCTCAATGATGAGGAGTGTTTCATTGCCTCTCGGCACTTCATCAAGATTCGGACCTGTTCGCTCTCTGGTTTCGGCGCTGCGAGGTATTGTCGGTAAGTACATGTAGAACGTCGTCCCCTTGCCTATGGTGCTCTCCAGATCAATGAAACCGTGATGACCCTGGATGATGCCGTAGACAACGGCGAGGCCGAGGCCGGTTCCCTTCCCTTTTTCCTTCGTCGTAAAGAACGGTTCGAACATATGTTGCCGTGTGACCTCATCCATTCCGGTTCCCGTATCGGTGACGGAAATGCACACATAGTCCACCTCCGCCACATTGGGGTACTTCTCTGAGAGCTTGCCCGCCGCCACACACGACGTGGTCATGGAGAAAGATCCGCCTTTCGGCATGGCATCACGGGCGTTCACGCACAGGTTGAGCAGTACTTGATGAATCTGAGTTCTATCAGCATTGATGAGGGGCAGATTTGCCCCCAGTTGTGTTTTGACTTCAATCGTTTTCGGAAACGTCTCATTCATGATCAAGACCATTTCCGAGACAATTTCGTTCACAACAATCGGTTCAAAGAGAATATCCGTTTTGCGCGCAAAGGTAAGTATTTGACGGACAAGGCCCGACCCCCGTTCGACTGACTTGTTAATGGCATCAACGCTTTTGACAAGGCGGGTCGGGTCGGCACCGCCTCTGCTCAACAGTGCCGCGTGCCCCAGTATAATCGCCAGGATGTTGTTGAAGTCATGTGCGATTCCGCCGGCCAGTGTGCCGATGCTCTCCAGTTTTTGGGCCTGTCGGAGCTGGTGCTCCAGCATCTTGCGCTCAGTAATATCTTCCTTCACAGCAAGGAAATGAGTAATGGCTCCTGCCACATCCTTAATGGGAGATATTGACGCGGACTCCCAATACAATTCCCCGCTCTTCCTCCTGTTGTGAAGCTCGCCACGCCACTCGCCTCCCGCAGTAATCGTTGTCCAGAGATGCTTATACTCCTGGGCTGACATCTCACCCGACTTGAGGATGCGCGGATTCTGACCAATTGCTTCCTCGGCCGAATAGCCCGTCAATTGTGTAAAGCGGCTATTAACGTATTCAATGTTCCCCTGTAGATCTGTGATGATTGTTGCTGCCGGGCTTTGCTCAACGGCACTCGAAAGCTGCCTGAGTCTGATTTCTGCCCGCTTCGAGTCTGTGATGTCCTGAATCGTACCATGCATTTGGATGGGGCGCGACTGAGAGTCGAATTCCACGTTTCCCAACCCATGCACCCATCGTTCGGCGTGGTCGCAATGACGTATAATTCGATATTCCTTGTTGAAGGACATGGCCTTCCCAAGAACCTCGTTATTAAAGTAGTACGTCATCATGTCGCGGTCCTCTGGATGGATCAATGCCTCCCATCCTTCCACCGAATGTTCATATGCTTCATCTATTCCGAATACCCTGTCAAGACCCTCGGAACTTTTCCATATTTTTGTGGCAATATCCAGCACATAACTTCCCAGACTTGCGGTGATTTGTGACTCTTTGAGCAGCCTTTCATTTTCTCGTAATGTAATTTCCGCCCGCCTGCGCTTGGTTATGTCGCGAATGATGATAGTGTGAAACCGGCCATCGTTTGCTTCCCACTCAGAGAGCGAGAACTCGAGTGGAAACTCACTGCCATCCGTGCGGACTCCCGTCTGTTCAACGGTCCTACCCGCTACTATTGGCACGCCATTCATGGAAGGCCCTTGAGATTCGGGGAGAACTTCAGCGCGTTGAAAGTCTGGTATAAGACGAGTAAGGGGTTCCCCGATTGCTTCGGTGTATTTGTATCCGAACAATTGTTGTGCACCGTTGTTCCATCCCGTAACAATCCCCCTGTCATCTGCGGAAACAATGGCATCGTTTGCAGAGTTCAGCACGGCCCTGTACCGGGCTTCGCTTTCGAGCAGTTCACGTTCGTTTTGTTTTCGCTTCGTGATGTCACGCGCCACCCCGACCATTGCAATTGGCTTGCCCTTGGCATCCTTCACAGCCGAAGTCCACAGCTCGACCGGAAACTCTGTTCCATCCCTGTGGAGATTGATGAGTTCGCCATACCACCCACCGGCAATCGTTTCCGGAAGAATCTGTTTTGTTGATCCCTTGTCAGTTCCTCCCGGCCTCACGATGGAAATATTTTTTCCGAGTATTTCGTCAGCAGTGTATCCATAGACATCCATAAATGCATTGTTGACAAAAATAATACGATCTTCAAGGTCGGTTATTGAGACGCAGTCCTTGATTGATTCAATGGCCTGTGCCAACAGACTGATTTCCTGTTCCGCCCGTTTGCGCTTGGTAATGTCCGTAAGAAATCCGTGCCAGATGACGCTTCCATCCGGCTCCTTCTTTGGAACGGACTGACCGTCAACCCATACCTCAGCACCGCCCTGCCCCAGCACCCGGAACTCCCCTTGCCATGGCTGCATCGTCCGGGCGGATTCAAACATTGTCTTCCATACATTGCTTATGTCGTCCGGGTGGATACAGGCAAAGCACGACGACCCGTCGCGCTTCAGTTCATTTGCATCAAGTCCCTGGATTTTCTCAAAGGCGGGACTGACATACGGGAAGGATGTTGAGCCGTCAGGTGAAAGCCGGAGTGAATATATCCCACCAGGGGCGACCGCTACAATCTGCCTGAGTTGTTCCTCCAATCTGAACCTTTCATGGAGTTCTGCTTCCGCCTTCTTGCGCTCCGTGTTGTCCTGCAAGGTAGACCGAATGCCAATGATCTCTCCCGCGTCATTTCTGAGTAGTCGATCCATGACAAGAACTTCAACAGTACTTCCATCCTTTCTCCGGAACTGGCGCTCATAACTTTGAGTGGATACGTTGGCCCCGGCAAGTTTCGCAGTCACCGCATCGCGGGATGCGTCAGACTCCGGAGCGAATTCCCATACAGGCCGGCCGCGCATTTCCTCCGGCGTGTAGCCGAGCATTTCCAGTTCAGTACGATTTACTTCAACAATGTGCCCATGCATATCGATCTCGTGATATCCCGCAGGAGCCTCATCAAACAGTTCCCGGAATTTCTTCTCAGTCTTAACAAGCATGTCCTCGGTCCGCTTGCGTCGTGTAATATCCCGCGCTATGACATGGAATCCCGTTATGTTCTTTCCTTCAAACACCAACGAAGCGCTTTGTCCGAACCACTTCACCTGGCCATTTTTTGCAAGGAACGGGAATTCAACATAGGATGACTTTTGCCTTGAGAGGAGTTGTTGTTGATAGAATTCCCTGAGGCGTTTGCGGTGCTCCGGCTGAACGAGTTGGAGATAGTGGAATTTCCGGAACTCATCAAGAGTGTACCCTGCACTCTTAATCCCGGCGTTGTTTACAAAAGTGAACCATCCCTCTTTATTGATCGTAAAAATTATGTCGGCTGCGTTCTCAACGACTTCCTTGTAGCGGAGTTCCGATTCCCGGATTGCTTCCTCTGCTCGTTTCTGTTCGGTGATATCACTGATGGTGGTAATGAAGTATTGCGGTCTGCGTGCCGCATCGCGGTGGATGGCGGTACTGACGTCAGCTGATACAATTGACCCATCCTTGCGAATGTACCGTTTTTCAAAACGTGCGTTCTCTATATCACCCCGCATCAACGAGGCAACAAGATCTTCGCTCTCTTTTACGTCGTCCGGGTGCGTGATCTCCTTCCAGTGTTTCAAGGTCAACTCGTCATGCGAGTAGCCGAGCATATCGCAAAAACTTTTGTTTACCTGCAGGGATCCATCGACCCTGGCGATCGAGACTCCTACGACAGAGTTTTCAAAAAAAGATCGGAATTTTCCCTCACTTTCCAGGAGGGACATTGCTGCTGTGTACTTCTCCTGGTAGAAATATTCCCGTTGTCTTCTCAACACAACACCGACGCTTGCGCCGGCGCTCAGAAGCAACGCGCCAATGAGAATGACCGTCATCCATACCCGCTCTCTCAATGGTTCCCTGATTTCCGACATGTCCATGCGTGCAACAATAAACCAGGGAGAATCCGGGATGCCTCTTACGCTGGCAAGCACGGGAACGCCGCGGTAATCAGTTCCTTCAGCCGTGCCTTCTTGTCCCAACACGGCCTTGACAACAGGAGAGGTCGTGTTCGAGATGGGGATGCGCAGACTGAGAGCTGCACGGTCGTTAAATCGAAGATTGTTCAGGAAGAGAACATCGGTGCCTTCACGACGGATTAAGAGCGTCTCCGCCGTACGGCTGGAAGACGGCCAGCGCTTAAGAAGCGGATAGAGATACGTTTCGGGATCAATCCGCAA
>CAZIHJ010000157.1:0-5595 GCA_964538485.1 uncultured Chitinophagales bacterium
AAGAAAACCACAATCAAGTGGAATGCCGACGCAAAAACGAATTGGATGAGCTAACCAAAGAAGAAACGGATTGATGGATTCTTGGATTGATGAGGTAGTGACAGTGACGGAGCACACACATCGCAAAAACATTAATCGTGCATTCATGAGGCTTGAGGTTTGGCAAAAGGCTATTGAACTCTACAAACTTGTCCACGGAACGCTTAAGAAAATGCCACTCGAGTTCAAGATTCGCGCTCAGATAGAGAATTCAGCATTATCCATCTCATCGAATATTGCGGAGGGATATGGGAGACGGTCAATAAATGAGTATTTGCAGTTTCTCTACGTCTCGAAGGCATCTGCGGCTGAGACACTTTCCAGAATCGTTGGGCTGAAAGCAACCGAACAGATCTCGAAAGAACAATTCGACCTGCTTGATAGCCTTCATTACGAAGTGGAGAACAAACTACTTGCCTTAATCAAAGCATAGAAGAGAAAAGGAGTGACGGGACTTGGAGTGACCGTATCTCCGAAGAAGAAGCCCCATACAGAGTGTAGAATCCACCAATCCATAAATCCATTCACGCGGACTAACTCTCGCGCCTCATCATCCCCGCATACACCACAAACGCCACCCCAAACCCTACGAACCACGCGTAGTCATAGAGAAGCCGCAGGTCGTCCACCACCAATCCCACCAGGGCTACGGCGATGCCGGCACTAAGAGCGATGAGTGCCTTGGGATTGAACCCATTGCTGAACTCATATCTCCCACCCCTCACATACAGGTCTTTCACGTCGAGGTGTTGCTTGCGTACAACGAAGTAGTCGGCAATGAGCACCCCGGCAATCGGCCCGAGGAAACCCGAATACCCGACCAGCCAACCGAAGATATACGTGCCGTAGTCGGAGAGGAGTTTCCACGGCATCATCACGATGCCGAGAACCGCTGTGATCAACCCTCCGGTCTTGAAGCTTATGCGTTTAGGCCAGAGATTGGCGAAATCATTCGCCGGTGAAACGACATTCGCTGCGATGTTGGTGGTGAGTGTGGCAACGAGAAGCGAAACGAGCGCCAGGATGATAATGATAGGGTTCTCGAATTTCGACAGCAGCACAACCGGATCCCAAATTGCTTCACCGAAAATTGCAACAGTCGCAGAAGTGACAGCAACTCCGATGAAAGCAAACAGCGCCATCGTCGGGGGCAGGCCGATTGCTTGACCGATAATCTGGTCGCGTTGGCTTTTCGCGTAGCGAGTAAAGTCGGGAATATTCAGCGAGAGCGTTGCCCAGAATCCTACCATACCCGTCAGCGATGGGACGAACACTCTCCAGAACTCACCCGCTGTTTGAAACTTGCTCGGCTGGTCGAGCATCGGGCCGAAACTGCCGACGGTGAAATATGCCCACGCGAGCAAGCCCAATCCCATCACAATCAAGAATGGCGCTGCGTATGCTTCCAACCACTTGATAGATTCGGTTCCCTTCACAATGAAATAGACGTTCATTGTCCAGAATATTAGGAAGCCAACGGCAGGTCCCCATTCGAACAGCGCCCAATCCGGCAACAAGAGAATGATCATGGAATTGAATGCCTGTCCGCCAATCCATGTCTGGATTCCAAACCAGCCGCATGCAACTACAGCCCGAAGCAGTGCGGGGACATTTGAGCCGATGGTTCCGAATGAGGCCCTCGCCAGCACCGGAAACGGTATGCCGTACTTCGTGCCGGCGTGCGCATTCAGAATCATCGGGACCAGGACAATAACGTTGCCGAGCGAAACGGTCAGGAGCGCCTGCCACCAGTTCATTCCCGCTGCAATCAATCCGCTGGCGAGCATGTACGTGGGAATGCAAACGCTCATTCCGATCCAGAGCGCAGCGATATGATATGTGCCCCAGGTGCGTTGCGAGATCCTCGTGGGTGCGAGGTCATCGTTGATGAGTGGACTGTTGCGGATGGATGAAAGATCGGCTTCAACCAGATCGGAATCTGTTGATATGCTCATGCAATCCTCTGATGTGGTGAGAAGGAACGATGTTCAGTGGACATGCTTTCGATTGCGTTACGGTGTTGCCGTATACGGACAAACAGCCCATGCTTCGGGCCAAGAGTAATAAGGGGGTTGGGAATGATTTTCTGGTCCGGTACCAGTTCGAGTGTTACTTGCTGCATGATGGTCGCGAGGAGAAGTGTTGCCTCCATTCTTGCAAATCCTTCACCGATACAGGAGCGGGCGCCGCCTCCGAAAGGAATGAACGAGCATGGCGTGATATCCTTCCGGCTTAAGAAACGCTCCGGGAGAAACCGGTCGGGCTCCGGGAAATATTCCGGGTCCCGATGCACGACATACTGTGGCATCGCGATATTGGCTTGTCCAGGAATACGAACTCCTCCAGGAAGAGTGTCCTCGTTGAGTGACCGTCTCCCCATAATCCACACAGGTGGGAGGAGTCGCATTGCTTCGTTCATCACAGAGGCAGTGTAGACAAGATGTGGTACATCCCCTGTTTGGGGAGTGCGACCATCAAGAGTATGACGGAGTTCCTCGCGGAGCTTTGATGCAACATGGGGGTGCTGACCGAGCAGATACACCGCCCAGGTCAACGCGTTCGATGTCGTCTCATGACCGGCCAGCAGCAGAATCAAGAGTTCATCGCGAATCTGGTTGTCGGGCATTGATGACCCGTCATCGTAGCGGGCCTGGAGCAACAACGAGAGAACATCATGCGGCTGGTCTTTTTGTGCACGCCGTGCCGCGATCATCCTGTACAAAATACGATCGAAGCTTCTCGCGGCCTGCCGGTACCTTACGGATGTCGGTGTCGGGAAGAATTCAGGCAGGGGGAGGATTGCCTGTTGACGTCTGGTGATGTAGTGCTGCACCGCAACGAGGGAGCGATGCAGTTCATGGGCGTCTTTATTGAGATCGAGACTGAACAACGACCGGCCGACGATGGCGAGTGTGGTCTGCGACATTTCTGCCGCGATGTCCACCACCGAGCCATCCTCCCAATTCTTGATGGTTTCCGTTATTGTTTCACTCATGATTGCGCCGTACCCGGCAATGCTGTTCTGATGAAACATCGGCTGCATGATACGCCGTTGCGTGCGATGAAAGTCGCCTTCGCTCGCAAGCAAACCCTGACCGAATATCCGTTTGCCGATCAGGATGCCGCCGGTCTTGTGGTAGTTGCGCTGGTTCGTGACAAGCACATGCCTGATATCGGAAGGAGAATAGAGGAGGAAAGTTCTTCGTTTCAATGGAAGTTCAACGATATCGCCATACTGCTTGTGCCACTCTTGGAGTGATCCGAGCACGTTGCCGCGGATGCGCCGCGCGTTCATCAGGAGATCGAGGCGCGAGGGACCAGGCAGCCGGAGGTTACTCATGGGTGACCGCAGCATGAACGTTTTCCGAACGGGAGACCCGTACATCACGCTGGAGATTAGTCAGTATTGTCGGTCGGATACGATTGGTGTACCATTGCCACCATTGTTCGGGGTGGTTGCCGAGATCCCCAAGCAACACGCTGAGGCCGGCTGCAGTGAGTGCGGTTGCGTCGCGCATAGTGTCGCCGGTGAGTTCAATATGAAGCCGCGGATGCACCGTGATTCTATGGTGGTTGTCGGGAAGCCGTGAAGTCGTTACGCACAAGACAGGCGTTCGATTCCGCAAAGCGATCAACGCAGGACCGAGATTGGCGTTCAGCTCTGCATTGCCGAATTGTATCCAGGCGTTGCGCTTGCTCAGGATGGAGAAGTCGATGAACGTGGCAAACACACCGTTGCGGGTAAACACCTCCGCCGCCCGGTAAGGAAGGTTTGCGCCGATGAGTGCGCGTGCTGCACCGACGCTCGCGTACAATCGTCGGGCCTCGTTCTCGACATACTCGATGGGCATGGCGTTTCCGGCTATAACAATGTCGTATCCCCTGATGCCAAAACCGCCGGCTACTGTTCCGATACTGCCGAGATGGTTCACGAATAACATTGCACCTTTGCCTTCCCGCAGAACCCCCTGCAAGTGTTCTTCGCCATCAAGGAGAATGTGACGGTGCATGGTGTCGTTGTCGTATCGCCTGAGAAGGAATGGCTCGATCACGGTGAGGCCGACGCTTTGCGCATGCGCGTTCCAGAATTGATCGGCATTGGCAGTGATGTTGCCAAACACCAGACCGAAATTCCGGAGAACCCGTTCACGCATCCCCAGCCGCAAGACCTTGCCGACGAATCCGGCGCATCCGGACACCATCCGCTCCGGCAGAATGCGAATGAATGCATAAAACACCGGCACCACCACGGGCGCAAGTAGACGCATTAGGCGGATTGTCAGATGTGTACGAAGCGGATATGCGCCGAAAGCCCGCCGGTTCATACGCTGGTACACCTTTCAGGAGTTGTGGTCAATGCGGAAGGGTTGTCGGTGAACATATTGGTGCTCGCTTCAGTTGAGCACAAAGATAAAAAAATGGAGAACAACTGCAATGAATTGAAGCCTCAGCCGGGCGACAACATCCGGTCTAGCTTCTCACTCTCGCGGCGCTTCTGAAGGGAGCGGCTTCCCTGATTTGAGAATCTTTACTGCCTGAGCGTACCTCCTGTGGAATGTGGATTCTGTCAGGCCGGTGGCAATATTGGTTTGCATTTTTCGTTTGGAGACGATGGTGACCTTTACGCTTTTCGCTCCATCCGGTTCTACCCAGACTGCAATGGCAGATCCGGCGGAAACAAAGTCGGCCCCGACGGTAGTGACCATATAGTTCTCGTCCTTGTGCTCTTCGATTGTTTCGGCATCTTCCCACCGGAGAACGGTCTTCGCAATCTTCCAACCGTCGTCGAACCCTACTGCGTAGTTGACGACTGTGCCATCATCCTTTGCCTTGATCGCGTCAGCAATGGACGCGCATTGAATATTGACGAATATGACTGCAGCGAGAAGCAGAGCAGTAAACAAGCGGTTCATTTTTGTACTCCTACGGGTGTAGTTGTTGGGATTGCTTAATTGGTTGTTGTCGCAGACCCGCTCGACAGAGTTCGCTCGCCTCGCTCCCCGTCTCGCCGAGGCGGACGCTCGTCGGAGCGGGTCGAAGTCTGAAGACCGTGATTTGTCTTTTGGCGGGCTCAATTGCTCATTGTCTTTTGTATTTCCAGTTTCTCGACTTACCTTCCGCCATCCATTCAATCGTGGTTGCGAGCCGTTTGTCGCGGGTGGCTTCGGTTTTTGCCTCGGTAACCCATTCGACGTATTCGCGCTTGTGACTTGGACTGAAACCTTCGAATGCAGAGAAGGCCTTCTTGTTTTTCTTTATCGCTGCGAGAAAATATCCGGGGATGACAAGTTCTTTCTTTTCCTTCTTGGGTCTTGCCGGGAGTTTTATCCCATCGTCATTCAGTTTCTTCGCTTGTTTGATGAAGGCAATAATCACGCGGTCAGGTGGCAGGTCGCGCAACGTGGTGATCCTTCCCAGATTACCCATTGCTTCGCCCCCGGCATTGAACCCTTCGCCCAAATATCCTTTGGGATCTTTGAGGAGCTTCGCTTTCCAGAACCCGAATACCGCATGCTGCTTGAATGCCGCCATACTGCAAAACGGTCCCTTGTAGTC